>JBBRIK010001467.1:0-1500 GCA_038221045.1 Gemmatales bacterium | reverse complement strand
GACCTGAGCGAGCGCGGCCTGGCGGACGACGTGCTGGTGATGACGATGGGCGAGTTCGGCCGGACGCCGCGTATCAATCCCCAGGCGGGCCGCGATCACTGGCCGCAGGCGATGAGCATTCTCTACGCGGGCGGCGGGCTGAAGATGGGTCAGGCCATCGGCACGACCAACGCCACTGGTGAGTATGCGGCGACGAAACCGTATTCACCGGGATGCGTGCTGGCGACGATGTATCACGTTCTCGGCATCGATCACAAGCACGCATTCTACGATGCCGCCCAGCGTCCGATGCCGATTCTCAGCGAGGGGGAGCCGATTCCCGAGTTGCTCTGACGGAAGAGCGCGAAACGCAAGCAAGAAGGCTTGCGTTTCGCGCTCTTGCTCACAGTCCGCGTGGGAATCTCCGAGCGGCGTGGACGACTGCGACAACATCAATTTGTTGCTCAAGGATCCGATAGACAATTCGACAAGGATCCTCGAATAATTCGCGAAGGTTTTCGTCGTCGTATTCAGGCACCATGGCACCCAGACGTGGTAGATCCGCCAGCGATTCCGTGCGCGAGAAGAGGCGATCGATCAGGCCTTGCGCGTACCGGGCGGAATGCCGTGCGATGTAGGTTTCGATCGCGCGAGCATCCGTCAGTGCAGCTTCGGTCCAGTGAACGATCATTCCGAACCCAGCCCGAAGCGGCGTCGCGCTTCTTCGAGAGGGACCGTTCGCCCCTCGCGAGAGTCCTTCAAACCTGCTTCAATCGCCTGCCGGACGTAAATCTCATATTGCAGGTCTTCCCAGGTAGCGTCCTCAGACAAGCGCTCGACTAGTTTGAATGCTTCTTCCTTAACCGTGGCATTTGACATCGGAGACTCCCTCAGAACGAACTGAAACTCTTGTTGAGGATAGCACGGCAGCAGTGAGAAGGGAACTCAGCCAACAATTGAGGCAACTGGCCCCTGCTTCAAAAACGACGGCGTCACACTCGATCGGCTGAAAAGGAACTTCCCCGACGCCTCGCAAGTCAATTCCTCGACCAACTCCCACCTCACCTTGATCCCCTCGCCGAGATACTCCCGCGACGTTCGCTCCAGATAAGGGAGGTCCTCCCCAGGCGCAAACGCTCGGCCCGGACGAATGCGATAGATCACCTCGCCGGCCCGATCCTGCTCGATGCGCACCTGTCCCAGGCTCGGCCGCTGCGCGACCAGATATGTCGCCAGAAAGACGCCCGAGACGAGCTGTCCGCTCGCGCCGACAAGGAAGTCCGTCACCCGTCCATGCACCTGGCGGAGGCGCGGCAGCTTGCGCCCGCAGGGACAATCGCCCACTTCCCAGGAACCCATGTCGCCGATGCGATAGCGAATCATCGGCATGGCGAAATTGAGCAGGTCGGTCACGAGGATGGCACCCATCTCGCCTGGATTCGCGAGCCGGTCGCCGCCGACGATCTCGACGAGCAGTCCTTCCGCCATCACATGCAGGCCCTGATGCGTCGCGCACTCGCT
>JBBRIK010001466.1:0-1506 GCA_038221045.1 Gemmatales bacterium | reverse complement strand
CCTCAGGGGAGCGAACCCGTAGCCGGGAGAGGGGCGGAACAACGACTTGTGAGACCTCCAAGGGAGAGTTTTTGGAAGCCTCTTTGTAAGTTCCGTGAGAATCGGTAGTTACGCTTGACAGTGCCATTCGTGTCAGACACCTGTGTTTGGTCGGACCGTTCGGCTGTGGAACATCGGCCGCCCCCCGGAGGCTGCGGCCGCCGGGAGGCGGTGATTCGGGAACGGGTATTCAGAAGGCATTGAGAGGCGGCGCTTTGGAAACCGCCGCTCGTCCACAATGCCAGGACCTCAGCGGCTGGTCAGAATGCAGCCTCGCAGCGGCGCTCCCTGTTCGGGAATGACTTGCAACAGCGCGGCCGTCTCGGGAGTGTTCTGCTCCTTCTCAGGCAGACAGACATAGACCGCGTCACAGGCGCAGCCGAGGGCCACGATCTCGGGCCGGCCATCCCAGGCCGGAGCATCGACCAGCACCAGATCGTATTGCTCGCGCAGTTCCCACAGCAGCGAACGCATTCGCTCCCCGGCCAGGCGAACAGGTGAAGCAACCTCCGAAGTGCCGGCCAGCAGCGCCCTCAGGCCAGGCAACGGCGTCGAGCGAATGACACTCTCGACACCTACCTTCCCAGCCAAAACGTCGCCGAGACCCGGCGCTTCCGGCAAGCCGAGCCGGCTCGCCACGGCGGGACGCTTGAAATGCGCATCGACGACCACCACGCGGCGCAGGTTGTGACGCGCCAGGGTGATCGCCGTGTTCAGGGCCACGCTCGTCGTCCCCGCTCCTGCTGCTCCTCCCGTGAACAGCATGACCCGAGGCTGTTCCATCGGCGTCTGCACGAGCAGGCTCGTCGTCAGGTCGCGATACTGGCCGCTGATGACGTGGTCGGGCTGGTGATACGCGACCAACTCCGGTGCGAAACGCGACAGGGGTCCGGACGGCATTCCCTCCAGCGACAACGCCTGGAAACGGATCGTCATCAGACCTTCCAGCGACACCACCGGAGCGGGAGGCTCCTCTTCAATGATGGCCCGGAGGATGGGGGCAGGCGGCGGCAGGACAGGAAGAACGCGTTCTCCCGGCTCGCGCGGTCCGCCGACCTCGACGAAGGGCATCTCCTCTTCATCCTCGTCTTCCACGAGGGACTCTTCTTCGGGCCAGATCGTGGCCAGCATCGGAGCGGCCGGCGACAGCGCGCTTCGGCGCGAGCGGGCCTTCTCAAAGGCGTCGAGCATCTTCCCCATGATGGCGTACTCCCTTTGCGCGTACTCTCACGCCGTTTGCCGCAGCAACTCTTCCCCGTGCATCGGCTCACCGGCCTCCAGACCCAACGCGAGCAGCGCCTCGGTGACCGCCTCGGCATCGACGCATTCGGAATCCGCCTGGCAGGCCAGCGTCAAGGACCGATGCGCCGCCTGGCTCAGCAGCCGAGGCACTCCGCGCGTTCCCCGCGCCAGCAGTTCCAGCGCCTCGCCATCCATCACCCTCTCGGGACGATCAGTCGCCATCCG
>JBBRIK010001465.1:0-1507 GCA_038221045.1 Gemmatales bacterium | reverse complement strand
GTCCTGTTCGACGAAGTAACGTCGGCCCTCGATCCGGAACGGGCGAAGGAGGTATTCGACTCCATCGACCGCCTGGCCGACGAAGACGGCATGACGATGGTACTGGTCACGCACGACATGGACTTCGCTTATGGGAAGATTCCCGATCAGGTCATCTACCTGGAGCAAGGACGGATCGCCGCCAAGGGAACGCCGGACGAAATGCGGGCGTCCTCGCTCGTCCCCGACATCTTCAAGGACTGATTGCGTTCAGGAGACGCAGGGCGTCGGCCTGGAGCACTCTGTTCTTCGAGAATCGCGTTGCCGGCGGAAAGCGGAGAGGGGATAATTCGCCTGTCAGACCACATTGAGGGTCGTGAAGTGCGCGAACGCAAGTCCTGGGAAGACGAGGAAAACACCTCCCGCGAGTCGTTCGACTGGAGCGACGATCGGTTGATCCGGCGCAGACCTCGAATCGAACGCCCCCTGTGGGTCAAAATGGGCGTGTGGGGTCTCCCCACCCGGACCTCTGTGTGGGTGATCTTCTGGCTCACGATTGTTGTCTCCATACGCTTGCATCGTCTGTAGCGTCTGGGATCCTCACTTTTTTTTCGGCGGAGTTGGGTTCGTGGTGGCCCTCCGGCACTACCTGGCCGACCGCTGGTCCTGAGCGCTCGTCAGTTGGCAGCTTCGCGGGGGCATCTACAAAGCCGCGAGCGGCCCGACAGGAGATCCATACGATGCGCTCCGGTATTCATCCTCGTATGCAGGGGGTCCTGTCGGGATTGCTCGTCCTCGTGGTCCTCACGCTGCTGAAACTGGGTTGCAGTTCCAGCAAGAATGAGGGAGACAGGCCACCTCTCGACGATCCGGACGCCCTGTCGCCTCTCGTGGGAGTGAGCGTCCCGAAGATCACCTTCAGCGACGTTACGAAAGACGCCGGCATCCGCTTCAAGCACAACAACGGCGCATTCGGCAAGAAACTGCTGCCCGAGACGATGGGGGCCGGCGTCGCCTTTCTCGACTACGACAACGACGGCAAGCAGGACATTCTCTTCGTCAATTCGTGTCCCTGGCCCGGCCAGCCCGACAAGGGCCAATCGACACTGACGCTCTACCGCAACAAGGGCGACGGCACCTTCGAGGACGTCACCGACCAGGCCGGCCTGAAGGTCGCGATGTACGGCATGGGAGTGACCTGCGGCGACTACGATAACGATGGCTGGATCGACGTCTTCATCACCGGCGTAGGCGGCAACAAGCTGTTTCGCAACAAGAAGGGCGTCTTCGAGGACGTGACGGATTCGATGAAGGTCGCCGGCCACGGCGGCTGGAGCAAGGCGGCGGCGGCGAAGGACTTCCTCAAGCATGGCGAGCCGCTCACTTTCTCCAGTTCGGCCACTTTCCTCGACTACGACGGCGATGGCAAGCTCGATCTGTTCGTGTGCAACTATGTAGTCTGGGCGCCGACCTTCGACCAGAACCAGGACTTCCGCCTCAGCAGCGGCGTCCGCGCTTACGGGCCTCC
>JBBRIK010001464.1:0-1515 GCA_038221045.1 Gemmatales bacterium | reverse complement strand
AAAGTCGGCGGCGCCTTCCATGAAACCAAGCTGGTTCAGGTAGACCGATGGCGCCGGGTGTATGCTGTGAAAATCGGAGTGGTATCCAATGTTGTGAGCCGATAGGGCGCGAATGACGTCGGTGCGTCCCCGCGATTCGAGCACGCGAGCCTTCTCTCCCACTACCTTAAAAGTGGCCCGAACTCCCAAAGTTGTCAGATCGCTCGCAATCCGGACAGCTGCGTCATCGGCCGTCGGCTCGATGTAATCCTCTGTATCGAACCAGAGGACTACGTAGACCGGATTCTGCGCCGAGAGACAAATTGCGATAAAGAATAGAATGAATGCCCGGAGCACAATGAGCCTGAGGAGAGGGCAATTGCGCCCTCCCCATCAAGCATCAGTCTACTTCACTGGCGAGATGTAACGAACCGCCGCCAACTTCGCGACATCCAGCAGCCTCGACGACTCCACCGTAGCGATCGCCACCTTCCCCGTTTGCGGCAGGGTCAAAACCTCTACGCCAAGCGCCTTGAGGCTCGCCATCACCTCTTTCGACATGTCCGTCAGCCAGATCTGAACGCGCACTTTGCCGCTCCTCTGGCCAAGCAGTGACGGATCCACCTTTCTCGACGGGTGCTCCATGTCTTTTAGATCGATGTCTTTCAGATCGACCGGCCGTGCCTCCTGGCGAACCGGCTGGCTCATCGGCGGCGGCGCAGGTAACGGCTGGCTGGAGCCAACGTATCCGCCGAAGAAGCCGCCTCGGGCCGTCTTGGCTCGCATTCCGGTTCTAGCCATTGCTATCCGATTCCTCTCGCCAAAGACACCTTCATGGCTCATGCCGTGCGGCATGTCGACCGGCACGTCGATTCGGCGCGGCTTGCCGCCTTCAGTTACAACGGTCTCTTCGACCGCAACGAAGGAGGTGAACTGCGTCATCAGGTTGTACTCCAGGCCGAGTTTGGTTACCGCTTCGTGTGAATCGGAGCGATGGCCGGATTGTGCTCCCGCCCAGTCCTGACCCATCAGATCGTCGATGCGGCGTCGTGCCCAGAGGGTCGCCAGCACATCGTGCTTCGCTTCGGACCCCGGCAGCGCGACCGCGATGTCACGCGTGAAGTCCTTGCCGGCCATCTTTCCCTTGATGCGGATCGTGCCCTTCGCCGCGCTTCCGGTGTAGCGCCCGCTGAGGATCAGCGGCTTGGCGCTGAACAGATCGGGAATGCGCTTGGGATAAACATCGGAGACGGGCAGCCCGCCCCAATCGATCGCGATGTCCGTCAACAGCGGACTGCGTACGCGCTGGTGAAAGCGCCTCGCGGCGGCCGAGCCGTCGTCTTCGAGGCCGACATACTCCACTTCCCCGCGGCCGTACTCGGCCATCTTGTCCAGTAGGAAACGGTTGACGGAGCTGCCGATTCCGAACGCGAACACACGCGCGTTGGGATGCTTTTGGACTTCGGCGACGATGTCCATATCGTTGCCCACCTCGCCGTCGGTCATGAAGCAGAACACGCGCACATGGTCCTGTTT
>JBBRIK010001463.1:0-1517 GCA_038221045.1 Gemmatales bacterium | reverse complement strand
CACTTCTCGATCGCCTGACTCCTTTCCCAGCCTTGCGAAAATTGGACCAACGGGCGAATCTGAGCTACGGTTGAGACGGATAACAGGGCGAACCCGTTGCGCCGCGGTGAAAGCGCGCTGGCTCCGCCCGCCGACTTGCAGGACAGCCCGATGCTCTCGACCAAGAAGCCGGACCTTGAGCCTCTCCCAGGTTATCGCCTCATCCATCCCCTCGGAGAGGGTGGTTTTGGCGAAGTCTGGAAGTGCGAGGCGCCGGGCGGACTCTTCAAAGCGATCAAGTTTGTTCGCGGCGACAGCGTCAACTTCCTCGAAGGCAACTGCCCTTCCTCCGGGGAATTGCGCGCCATCCAGCGCATCAAGGACATTCGCCATCCTTTCTTGCTCTCGATGGAACGCGTCGAGCGCTGCGGTGAAGATCTGGTTATCGTCATGGAACTGGCCGACATGAGCCTTGACGACCTGCTCGCCGATCATCCGGCCGGCCTGCCGCGAGACGAAGTCCTTGGCTATCTGCGCGAAGCGGCCGAAGTCCTCGACCTGATGAATTTCGAGTATGGGCTGCAACATCTCGACGTCAAGCCGCGCAATCTCTTTCTCATTCGCGGTCACGTCAAGGTCGGCGATTTTGGGCTGGTGCAGAGCCTAGGCGATCGCAATCCCCTCGACGGGTTGCCGTCGGAAGGCTTGCATTTGAGCGTCGTGACGCCGCTCTATGCCGCTCCCGAATTGTTTCATGGCCGGCTCAGCGAACGCTGCGATCAGTACAGCCTCGCCATCGTCTACCAGGAACTGCTGACGGGCGTGCGGCCGTTGGAGGGCAAGAACGTCCGCCAGTTGATGATGCAGCACACTGTCGGCGTACCCAATCTCGATCCGCTCCCGGAACACGACCGGCCCATCATCGCTCGCGCCCTGGCGAAGGACCCCGAACAGCGCCACCGCAGCTGCACCGAGTTGGTCCGTGCGCTGACGGAGGCAGGCATCGCCATTCGAGTCACGCCTCCCAGCGTCCGGCTGACGCGACGACCCACTCCCGCCGCCACGGTGCGATCTTCTCCAGGCCGCGATACGAAGACCAATCTGGCGATGGGATCGACACAGAACCTCGGTCCCGCCGAAGGACGCGCCCTCCCCGACTATCAATTCCTCAATTGCCTGAATCGCGATCCGCGCGGCGAGACCTGGGAGGCGAAAACAGCGGAGGGTCATCCGAAGATGGTCCACCTACTGTACGGCATCGGCGGAGCGGGCGGCAAACCCGATCCCGAGACGGTGCTGCATTTGCACACGCTTCGACATCCCTCGCTGTTGCCCATGATGATCGTTCCGTCTGGCCCCGGCTGTCTGTTGCTGGTGACCGACCACGTTGAATCGTCGCTGCGTCAGCGTTATCAGGAATGTCAGGGCCGGGGTGAGACGGGCTTGCCGCGAGCGGAACTGCTCGATTGTCTCGAGCAGACTGCGGTGGCGCTGGATGAGCTTTATCAACAGCACGGGTTGCAGCATCTGGAACTGCA
>JBBRIK010001462.1:0-1518 GCA_038221045.1 Gemmatales bacterium | reverse complement strand
GGTCGATGCCAATGGCGGCTACACGGTCGAACAGGCGGTGTGGGCGGCGCGCGAGATGGAGAAGCTCAACGTCGCGCTGTTCGAGCAGCCGACGCGGCGGAACGATCACGCGGCAATGGCGGAAGTACGGCGAAAGAGCGGCATACCGATCATGGCGGACGAGAGCGTCTTCACGCCTCTCGATGCCCTGGAGGTGATTCGTCATCAGGCGGCGGACGTGCTGAGTTTGTATCCGGGAAAGCACGGCGGCATGAGAGCGACTCAGCAGATCGCGAAAATGGCGGAGTCGGCGGGCATCGTCTGCACCATCGGCAGCAATCTCGAACGCGAAGTCGCGACGGCCGCGATGGCCCACATCACCGTCTGCACGGCGAACCTGCTCTGCGAGCGATTCCCCGGCGATCTCATCGGCCCGCTCTACTACACCGAGACGTTGACGAAGTCGCCGTTGCGCTACGAGGCAGATCGTCTGTGGGTGCCGGAGGGACCAGGGCTGGGCGTCACTCTGTAGAGAACGAACCGAGCCCGCGGCGCAAGCAAGGGCCTTGCTTGCGCTGCGGGCTCGAAGCAGTACGATCACCCACCCCACTTCGACGTCAGCGACTCAATCGCTTCCGTCAGCGCGGGCCATTCGAGCATGCCGAGCATGCTCAGCACCACAACGACCACGGCAACGTCAACGATGCCGCCGAGGTAGGGAACGATTCGGCCCTTCCAGTTACGGAAGCGGACCAGCAGCTTGCCGAGCGCTTCGGAACGAGCCTGCCAGGTGAGATAACGCGCCTCGATGCGGTCGCGCTTCTCGACGACCTGGCCGAGCAGGAACTGCTGCTTGGCGTGGACCGTCGGGTCCGGCTTGCTGCTGTTACCCTGCTTGTAAATAGGCTGGGTCAGCAGTTCGCGGGCCATGTTCGCGGCCCGAGCGTACTTCTTTTCGAGACGCTTCGCCCGTGCGCCCACGAAGACGCGGGCAAACAGGAGGAGCAGAAGCAGGAGCAAATAGAGGAACATCATGAGTGTCTCTTCCTGAGGGATGCGGACCCCGGATCGTCTCGCAAGAGACGCCAGGGTTCCTCGGTTTTTATGCGGGGAGTTTGGCGATTGCGCCGGCCGGCGACTTGTTTGAATAGAGGAGCGCGGCGAAAAAAAGGTTCACCTCGAATCGTGTGATTCCTCATTCTCGACAGGAGTCCCTGCTGTTGCACACGGCAGTAGCACCGCATAGACTTCAAGAAGAGACGTCTCAGGGCGTGCAGTCCGTCGGGGGTGAGGTCGTGGGCACTCCACTTGTCGTCGCGTTATACCGCCAACTGCCGGCACGAAGCAGCGAAGACTCCGATGCCTGGCTCGTGCGTTTCCACTCGGCCATCACCACTTTCCGGAAACAAGTCGCCAAGCGCTACACCGAAGGCACGCTGCAACGCGTACTCGAATCGGACGATGACGAAACGCGACAGGCCATCGTCCTGGCGCTCGGCCTCCTCGGCGGCATGGACTCGAATACGCTGCTGGCTGCCT
>JBBRIK010001461.1:0-1526 GCA_038221045.1 Gemmatales bacterium | reverse complement strand
TTCGCGAGCGGTGCGGACCTCGTTGAGGATGTGCAACTCGATCCGGCGAGCGTCCCACAGTTCCTGCAGTTTGCGATGAAACTCGGCAACGCTCAGCGCCGGAATCGCCTTGCGGGTCTCGTGATACAGGTGCGGCAGTTCGACGAGTCCATCGCGATATTCGACGTTCCAGCGAAGCTTGTCGTACGCTTGATGGATAGCGTTTTCCAGGTTCGCGGGCGTTGCGGAGTCAGTAGCTTTCGGGGGGGACGGTGCGGGCTGTGGGGCGAGTGTGCTCCCACGATGGGGCTGGAGAACTCGCTCGATCAGTTCCAGCGTCCGCTGCAATGGGCTCGACAGGGCGATGACTTGCGCCGCCAGCTCTTTCACGACAGGCTGGAGGAGTTCCAGGGCCGCACGGGGGCTTTCCTGGTCGAGAAGCATCTCTCGACCTCGATCCGTCAGGCGGACGTATTGCTTTGCGGGTGTGGCATTAACGCCCGCAGGCGGATTTGTTGATTCGAGATAGCCCGCTCCGGTGGCCTTTCCCGCCAGGACCAGCCCCTTCGCTCCGCCTGCGAACAGAGCACCAGACTTAGGACCGCCTTGCAACAGATGTGGCTCCCCATCGAGCGCCTTTCGCAATCCCTCAATCAGGGCGCTGGCGTCATCCACTCCAGATGTGGCGCGAGGCTTGGCCATCATTCCTCTTGCTGAATATCAGAATTCGAGAAGTCTACCTGAGGGAACTGGACCTTGCCAGCAAGAAATCGGGCGCAATGGCAAACAATCGTTTCCCTGAAGCCAGTCGCTACGCTGATTCGCCCGGTGGAACTGTCTGCTTCAAGGTGACAGGAGCAAGCCGCCGGAGCAGCGAGCGTCGTATTGATTGGATCACTCGCCTCCTCGTTCAGGAACCCGGAAGCCGCTTTCGGAGGCAAGCCTCGGCGTAGGTCGCCTCGAAGTCCACGGGAATGACCAGATCGGCCCGCAGTCCGAGAGGCAGCGTGGGCAGGATCTGGCCCAACCCCAGAGGGGAGCGCCAGACGTCGATCTCATCGCTCTTGCCGCGCCGGAGCGGACGATAGGCCACCGCGTACAGGGTCGCCTCCGGCGGCAACTGTAGGACGTCGGCCGCCTCCATGACCTGCAGGATCTCGTTGTGCAGGTTGGCTCGGCGGTTCGTCACGATGTCCACGATGATGACGCTGATGCCCTGATACAGGTAGCTGGCGCACTTGGTGGCAAAGGCCCGCCGTTCGGACGGCCGCTCCTTATTGCCGGGACTGATCAGTTCGATGGCGGCGACCAACTTGGGTCCGATGTCCGTGGACAGCACACGGACTTCAATCGTGTCGGGGAACACTGCGGGAAGAACGCCGTCGGCAGCGGGCGAGGTCCACACCTTGGGACCGACAGTGGCCACGTCGATCTCGATCGACGGGCCAAGGTGAGTGTGTTCTTCGGCGATGTAGTTCGGAGGCAGCCAGCGCTCCGTCAGGGCATCCGCAATCCGTGTGGCCCAACTCGAGTAGAACGATTCCCAG
>JBBRIK010001460.1:0-1526 GCA_038221045.1 Gemmatales bacterium | reverse complement strand
CAGAGCGTGGGAACAAGGAGGGAGGGCGGAAGCCTCTGTTCAGCCGCGCAGGTTCGCCGCTCGCATCAGACGGTCCGTCTCCTGGTACGCTTCGCGCACCCAGTCGGCGATTTTGTCCGGCTCCGGCGAGTATTCCAGTTCGATGCTCGCCGCGCCGTCGATGCCCAGGGCCGCGATCTCGCGCAGATACGGCGCGAAATCGACGACGCCCCGTCCCGGCGGCAGATCGCCGTGCTTCTTGCCGTCGCAATCGCTGATGTGAACGTGAATGGCCTTGCCCTTGAGCCGCCGCAACTCTTCGGGCTTCGTCTTCGACAGTTGCAGATGCGACACGTCGATATTCGCCTGGACCGCCGGATGATTGACGTCGTCGATAAAGCGCACCATGCTCTCGACGTCGTTGAGAAGCGACAGATGAAACGGCTCGAGTTCGAGGGCGATCTGCACGCCGAGATTGGCGGCGTAATCGCCGAGCGATTGGAGGTTCTTGACGGCGGTGGTCCACTGTTCCTGGGGAGGAATGACTTCCTGCTGCCAGATATACTCGCCGAGAACGAGGAGGACGTTTTTCGCCTCGTATTCGTAAGCGAGATCGAGATAGGCCTTGCAGCGCTGGAGATGGAAACGCTGGACGCTGGGGTTGAAGTCCACGAGACCGACCGCGACGCAGGCGATGCTGACGATCGGCAGGCCTACCTTGTCGCACTCGCGCTTGATGAGCCGTCGTTCCTTGACGTCGAGGTCGAGGGGATCCGCGAAGATGTCGATGGAGTCGAAGCCAATCTCGCGCGTCATGCGGATGCCATAGGAGGTGTCCCGGCCGGCCTGCGCCCAAGCGGAGTTGATGAGTCCGAGCTTCATGGATGGCGTCCTTCAGAGAGAAAAAGACTCCGAGGTTCCGGACGAATCAGCCAACGCCCGTCCGATTGCCACCCTGAGAATGCGGCGACGTCAGCGGACCGAGTTCCGTGACGCGAAGTAGATCGATCCGAACGGTCCGATCCGCGACTCGGTCTCCAGGGTTCAGAGGCAAGCCAATGTGTACGAAACGGTTGCCGACGATGAGGCGGTGAGGCGCATCGATGTCATAAGCATTTCCGGATGCTACGCAGAGACGAAACGGCACAAAAGGTTGGGCGTCCAGGATCTCGGTGAGTTCGGTAGGAGCCATGACAGGCTTACTCCCGCGTGGAATATCTGTAGGGAGCTTCAAGGATTGCCAATGAGAGTACCCCCGGCAGGAATCGAACCTGCATGAACTCGCTTAGAAGGCGGTCCAGGGCCAGCTACTTCGGGCACGCGGAGACGTTGCCAGCACACACTGTACGGCATTATGGGCAGTCTTGCAAGCATGGTCGGACCGTTGCGAAGAAATGCGGAGAATTGGACACTCCTCGCTAATCCCGACAAGCCGCTCGCCCTTCGTGTCTCTGTTTCAAGGACTTACGATCAGTTTTGATGCGCGGGACTGGACAAAGTGGGGGTGAGCAGCTGCAATGACGGGAACACTAACCCCCGTTGCGCAG
>JBBRIK010001459.1:0-1534 GCA_038221045.1 Gemmatales bacterium | reverse complement strand
CGCCGGACTCCGTCGCGACTGTTCGACTACTCCTTCGGTTCGCCCTCAATCGCCTTGCGGCTTGCCTTGATCGTGACGTCGGTCCGGTAGGCAATGATCTTCTTGCCCCACTCGATAGTCTTTTCGGCGGGAGCCAACTCGACGCCATTGATGCGGAACTTGTCCGACGCGATTCGCTGCTTCATGCGGACCGTCGCCGGATCGACGACCATCATCTGGGCCGTCACGGCAAAGTCGTCGTGCAGTCCCTCGTCCTTCGGCTTGACGCCCTGCTGTTCGAGCCATTTCGTCACACCTGGATAATCGTAGTATTCAGGGATGAAATAGACGCGCGTCTTCTTCTCCTTCCAGCGCGCGTCGAGCCGCTCGGCCACCGCCTTCATGCCCTTCTGGTTGCCGCCGCTGTCTCCAATCAGAAGGATGCGGCGAAAGCCATGCACTTGCAGGCTGGCGCAGATATCCGTCAGCAGCCGCTGGAAAGTGTCCTCACTGACGCTGATCGTCCCAGGATACTTCATGTGGCCGGAAGGCGGATCGATCCTTCCCTCGGGAACGAACGCCACGATCGGCGCAACCAGCGTGTCGCCGAACTTGCGCGCGATGGACTCCGTCGTCGCTCGCAGGATGGTGTTGTGCTTGCCGGTCGCGAGATAGGGGCCATTCTGCTCGACGCCGCCGGTCGCCACCAGGGCGGTCGTCTTGCCGGCCTTGAGGGCGTCGCGCACCTCCATCCAGGTCATCTCCTCAATGAAAACGGTGTCCAGGGATTCGATGGGACGGGGCGTTTTCGCTTCCGGAGACAACGGCGCTTTCTGGGCGGCAAGGAAACCTGCCGCCAGGACCAACGCGGCAAAGCCGGCGAGACGAGACATGAGGATGACTCCCTGACGAGTTGTAACATGGCACCGCAGACTGTACATTACGCTGCGTTGAACGATATCGCCATTGTCTTGTGAAGAGGTCGCGCGATGGAGTTGCTGACCCGAGCCGTCGAGGGATTCAAGACGATTCAGGCCGAGGACGCCGTCAAGGAACAGGCGCTGAAGTTCCTCCAACAATGGCTCACCGGCGCCGATTTCGCCAGTTATCGGCCTCAACTCGATTGGCTCATCCGGCACGCTCAGTGGCCCGGGCTGCTCGATCGTTTCTACCAGATCCTTCCCTTCGGCACCGGCGGGCGGCGCGGCGCGGTGGGCATCGGCCCCAATCGCATGAATCTCTGGACCCTTGGCGCCTCCGTCCAGGGACATTGTGAGTATCTCAAGCAGCGCTTCCCCGGCGAGGGCAAGTTGCTCGTCGTCCTCGCCTATGACGTCCGCCAGTTCGAGGACCAGCGCAAGAACTATTGCCCGGACCTGCCCAATCCTGTCCTGCATCTGTCGTCGAAGAAGCTCGCTCACCACGCGGCGGGCGTCTATGTCGCCAACGATATCCGCGTCGCCATCTTGCCTCCCGATAGCCCGCGCTTCCTGGCGACTCCCGAGTTGTCCTTCACCCTCCGCCAGATGCGCGCTCACGGCGGACTCAACCTGTC
>JBBRIK010001458.1:0-1535 GCA_038221045.1 Gemmatales bacterium | reverse complement strand
GGTGACCGGGTCGAGGGTGACGAGGCGGGTGCGGCTGTGGCGCGTGGAGCCGGGCTCGTTGAAGCCGACGTGTCCGGTGCGGCCGATGCCGAGAACCTGGAGGTCGATCCCGCCGGCGCGGCGAACCTTCTGCTCGTAGCGAATGCAGTAGTCCTCCGCCTCCGCGGCCGGGATGGTGCCATCGGGAATGTGAATGTTGCTCGGGTTGATGTTGACGTGCTTGAAGAACGTCTCGTGCATCCAGCGCCGGTAACTGTGTGGATCGTCCGGCGTCATGGGATAGTATTCGTCGAGGTTGAAGGTGATGACGCGCGCGAAATCGAGTCCCGCTTCCTTGTGCAGGCGGATCAGTTCGCGATAGAGTCCGACGGGCGTGGAGCCGGTCGGCAAGCCGAGGACGGTGGGCCGGCCCGCGGAGTTGTTCTGGCGAATCAGGCTCTCGATCATCAGGGCGACGTGCCGGGCCGCCTGATTGCTGGTCGGAAAGACCAGCGTCGGCACCTTGGTTTTGGGGACGTAGTGAGAAGGCATCGGTGCGGTCCTTCGAGGGCTGCAAGAGTCGGCTGTGCGTTAGCCGAGAGGGCTTACAGGGTAGAGATAGCCAACAGGGACGGCAACGGCCAATCTCGACGTGCAAGCACTCAGCGATAGGCTATCGGCAGACGGCCGCGCCTCGTCCGCGCCTGGCCGCAAGCTCCAGGAACGATCTCATGCTCACTCTGAAAATCAACGGCGAGCCGCGCCAGTTGCCCCAGGCCCTCACCGTCGCCGAACTGCTGCTCCAACTGGGCCACGATCGCCTTCGCGTTGCCGTCGAGGTCAATGAGGCGGTCGTCCCCGCTCTTCGCCATGCCGAACATCAACTCGGTGAGGGCGACCGCGTCGAAATCGTCACCCTTGTCGGCGGCGGCGCTTCTCCTCCCGCCGACAAGCCGCTGATCATCGGCAAGTTCACCTTTCAGTCGCGTCTGATCACCGGCACCGGCAAGTACGCTGGCTACGACGTGATGCGCGACTGCCTCGACGCTTCCGGCTGCGAGGCGACGACAGTGGCGGTGCGGCGCGAGCGGCTCGTCGATCGCGAGGGGAGGAACATCCTCGATTTCCTCGATCTGAAGCGCTACACGATCCTGCCCAACACGGCCGGCTGTTTCAGCGCCGAGGATGCTGTCCGCCATGCGCGTCTGGCCCGCGAGTTGCTCTCGAACCTTGGCAATCCTGGCGCTTCCTGGGTGAAGCTGGAGTGTCTCGGCGATCCGAGGACGCTGCTGCCCGATCCGATCGACACGCTGAAGGCGACGGAGCAGCTTGTCGCCGACGGCTTCCAGGTGCTGGTCTACAGCACCGACGATCCGATTCTGGCACGGCGTCTGAAGGCGGCGGGAGCGGTGAGCGTGATGCCGGCCGGCAGCCCGATCGGCTCCGGCCAGGGCGTGCTGAATCCGAACAACATCCGCATCATCCTCGAATACTTGAAGGACAACGATCCCGATTATCCGGTGATCGTCGATGCGGGAGTGGGGACGGCGAGTGAC
>JBBRIK010001457.1:0-1542 GCA_038221045.1 Gemmatales bacterium | reverse complement strand
GCGATTGTAAGCGATGCCGCCGCCGGTTCCGCCGAGGGTGAAGCTGGGCCGAAGGACGCAGGTGGGGCCGACGCGCTGATAGATGTCGAGGGCCTCGGAGAGATTGCGAGCGACGCCGGACTGCGGGACGGCGATGCCGATCTTCTGCATCGCGGCCTTGAACTGCTCGCGATCCTCGGCCTTGGCGATGGCCTGGGGCCGGGCACCGATCATCTCGACCTTGAACTGTTCGAGGACGCCATGCTCGTGCAGTTTCATGGCGCAATTGAGAGCGGTTTGTCCGCCGACGGTCGGCAGCAGGGCGTCGGGGCGTTCCTTTTCGATGATGCGAGCGACGACTTCCCAAGTGATCGGCTCGAAGTAGGTGCGATGGGCCAACACGGGATCGGTCATGATGGTGGCCGGGTTCGAGTTGACCAGCACGACGGTGTAGCCCTCTTCGCGCAGGGCCTTACACGCCTGAGAGCCGCTATAGTCGAACTCGCACGCCTGGCCGATGACGATGGGGCCGGAGCCGATCAGGAGGATCTTCTTGAGGTCGGTTCGCTTTGGCATCGCATCAGGGGGTAGGAGCCAGGGGATAATAGCCATCCCCTCGCCTTGTGCTTGGGGCTGGTAGCTATGGTAAGGAATCGAGCGACGGGGGACACCCGGCCGCCAAGGATCCGGCGTCTCACCGGACTCGCGCGGAGAGAATGAACGGGAGCCGTGAGGAGATCGATCACTTCTGGACAGGGTCCGCCTTCGCCGGCACTCGGGGACCGTTCTTGGACGATGCGACTGAATGTTCGAGGATGTCAGTCAGCACGTCCCCGGCGTAGCGATCCTCGATGTCCCCAAGCGAGGCAAGCAACTCGTAAATCGCCTGGGAATACTCGCGCCGTTGCTCGGAATCGGGAATCCACTGATAAAGAGGCCCATCCTCGCTGACAGCCGGCTCCTGGAACATGAGTACACCGGGCCGGTCAGGCGTTACTTCCTTCCATCCCTTCCGCAGCAGGTAGTCTCTGATATCTGCCACGCGAATCGAGTAGAGCCGGGGATCGATCCAGCGGCGATGCACCTGAGGGTCGTCAAGATGACGGCGGTAGAACTGTGTCACGGCTCTTCTCCCATGTTGAGGCGATTCAAGATCTCCCGGACAGCCTGCACGGAGAACACCTGCGCCAAAGGGATGGCGATCCGGATGCTCGAAGTTGCCGTTGCGGTATCGCGAGTTCCGCGATCACTGGAAGATCGTCTGAAGCTCGGACAAGGGAAAAAAGGACATCAGGATCCGCGCATGCATTGTGAGTGTCTGTTGTCGCTCTGCTCGGGTTGTCCCGCACGATAACCTGGCTTGGCGTCCGGTCGAACAGGATCGCCCGAATCGCCAGCGAGGAAGGAAACCGGTCGAGTGTTATCGTAAGCAATCGAGGCGCGAGGGACACCTGCGCCGCCGATCATCCACCCGCTCAGAGACACAGCGCCGCCAGGCGTTAGGCGAGAGGCAGTAATTTTGTTACCCGTAGCCGCATTCGCCAGAATGCGGGTTTTCGCCAT
>JBBRIK010001456.1:0-1550 GCA_038221045.1 Gemmatales bacterium | reverse complement strand
CTTCGTCTGGACCATCGTCTCATTCGCAGGCAAACGCTCCTGGTCGGGGGGAGAGACCCTCGGCGAGAGCCGCTCATGGGGACAGCGGCTTTTCAAGGGACTGATCGCCGCCGGACTGTTCGGCTATCTCGCTTTGCTGGCCATCCGCGCTCCCGAGATCCTCGCGTCCCTGTCCAGTGACGGCGGCGGCGAAGCCCCGGCGGCCTGGACCGGCGTTTGGGGCAACGTGGCGCTCACCTTCGCCTCCGGATGCGTCCTCCTCGCTGTCATGCTGCCGTTCCTTTTCAACGCCCGCAATATGCGCTTTCGCCGCATTTTGGCCGTCGCCCGCCTCAGCTTCAAGGAGGCGGTCCGCCGCCGCATTCTGTACGTCTTCTGCGTCCTCATCCTCGTGCTGCTGTTCCTCCACTGGTTTGACAAGAGCAAGGCGGAAGACCAGATCAAGAGTTATGTTGAGATCGTCTTCAGCACCATGACGCCGCTGCTGCTGCTCAGCGCGGCCCTCGTGTCGGCTTTCAGCATTCCCACCGACATCAAGCAGCAGACGATTCACACGGTCGTGACCAAGCCCATCGAACGCTTCGAGATCGTCCTGGGCCGCTTCCTCGGCTATGTGGCGCTCATGTCGCTGATCCTTCTCATCATGACCACGCTCAGCCTCTTTTATGTTCTCCGCGACGCCAAGCCCGAGGCGAAGGCCGAGAGCCTCAAGGCGCGCGAGCCGATCTACGGCACGCTGGCCTTCGAGCGCGTCGAGGGCGAATACACCGAGAACGAGACCATTTCCAGGAGCGACAAGGGCGTCAACGTCGGCAAGGAATGGGACTATTACAGCCACATCTCGGGCCAGGACGATCGCAACATCCGCGAATCCATCTCGTACGCGGTCTGGTCCTTTCAGGATCTGCCGGCCTCACTGACGAACCAAAATACAGTCCGCTGCGAGTTCGGCTTCGACATCTATCGCGAGAACAAGGGCCAGGAGAATCGCGGCATCCTGTGTTCGCTCTTCTTCCAGACGCGAAACTACCAGAAGACGGCAGCCACCCGGCAGCAGTATCACCTCGCACGGCGGAAGGGCAAAGCGAGCGTCGAGTTGACGCCGGAAGTCGATAACGCCGTCTCCGAGGAGTTCGGCTACTTCGAGGTCCAGGGCAAGCGAGTGGACAACTTGCATACCCTTCACGTCGATGTGCCTGCGGGATTGATCCGCAACGCGCTGAAGCCGCCGGCCGAGGGCGTGTCTCCCGACAAGCCACGGCTGATGGTCCGCATCCGCTGCACCAGTCAGGGGCAGATGCTCGGTATGGCGCGGTATGGCCTGTATTTTCGCGGCGACGGCCCCTCCGACGCGATCGACACACTGGGGTTTTCGCTGAACTTCTACAAGGCGGCGCTGGGATTGTGGATGCGGCTGGTCCTGGTTGTCGCCGTGGCCGTGGCCGTCAGCACGGAGTTGGGCGGCATCATCAGCTTCCTCTGCATCGTGCTGTTCTTCCTGGGAGGCGCGTCGCGCGGATTCATTCAGGAGGTGGGGGACCGGCTCAACG
>JBBRIK010001455.1:0-1555 GCA_038221045.1 Gemmatales bacterium | reverse complement strand
GCCCGCGACCTGCTCACCGGCCGGGGCAGCAGCTACAGCCAGCCCGCCGCCAACTATTACCGCGCCCTGCGCGATCCCCAGGTTCGCGCCGAGACGACGGCCCAGGTCTTTCTCGGCATCCGTCTGCAATGCGCCCGCTGTCACAATCATCCCTTCGACGCCTGGAAGCAGAATGACTATCACAGCCTCGCCGCCTTCTTCTCGCGCGTGCAGTATCGCATCGTCGATAACAAGCGCAGCGACAAACTCGACAAGCACGAGTTCGTCGGCGACCAGATCGTCTACCAGGATCGCGCAGGCGAGGTGAAACACCCGCGCTCCGGCGACACGATGACTCCGCAATTCCTCGGCGGGCGGACGCCGGCGCTCGCGCCCGGCGACGACCGTCTGCAAACCGTGGCCGACTGGATCGCGGACGGCGACAACCCGTTTTTCGCCCGCACGCAGGCCAACCGCGTCTGGCACCATCTGCTCGGACGCGGCGTTGTCGATCCCAACGACGATTTCCGCGCCACGAATCCGCCCTCGAACCCCGCTTTGCTCGACACCCTGACACGCGATCTGAAAACCTCGAAGTTCGACCTGCGCCACCTGACGCGGACCATCCTGCGCTCGCGCGTCTATCAACTGTCGGCGAAGCCGAATGAGACGAATGCCCAGGACGAGGACAACTTCTCTCATGCGCTCGTTCGTCCGCTGCAGGCCGAGCAGTTGCTCGACGCGATCAGTCACGTCCTGGAAGTGCCGCCCGAGTTCTCGGGCCATCCGCCGGGCATTCGCGCCGGTCAATTGGCCGGCACGCATGCCGCTTCGCGCGAGCAGAAGCCGACCGACGCGGATCGTTTTCTCGTCTCCTTCGGCAAGCCGGTTCGCTCGCTCGCCTGCGAGTGCGAGCGTTCCAGCGATGCGACGCTCGGTCAGGTGCTGGTGATGATCGGCGGCCCGCTGGTCGATGGCATGCTGGCGAAGAAGGACAATCGCATCGGCAAACTCATCGCGGCGAACCGGACCGATACGGAAGTCCTCGACGAGTTGTTCCTGACGGCGCTGAGCCGCTATCCTCTGCCGGCCGAGCGAGAGAAGGCGGCGGAGCAGCTGACGAAGACGAAGGACCGGCGTCGTGCCTTCGAGGATGTCATCTGGGCGGTGCTCAACTCGAAGGAATTCTTGATGCGCCAGTAGGGAGGGTGCCATGCATCGTCGCGATCTTCTTCGCCTTGGGGCGGCTTCCGTGCTGGGCCTGTCGATGCCCAGTCTGCTGAATGCTGCCCGGAGCAACGCCCGCGCCAAGGCCGTCATCTTTCTGCACCAGTACGGCGGCCCCAGTCATCACGACACCTTCGACATGAAGCCGACCGCTCCCGAGCGCATTCGCGGCGAGTTCAAACCGATCGCAACGCAGGTGCCTGGCTTGCAAGTCTGCGAACGGCTGCCGGGTGTCGCGAAGATCATGCACAAGGTCACGCTCATTCGCACCCTGCGGCACGAGATGAAGAACCACAACTCGGCGGGCTACTACAGCCTCACCGGCGTGGCTCCCCCCACCGACGATCAA
>JBBRIK010001454.1:0-1565 GCA_038221045.1 Gemmatales bacterium | reverse complement strand
AGTTGAGTATTTTTAGTCAGTTTTAACTGACTTAAGCTATTAGCCAGGGGTTTAAACCCCTGGCTGGCTGGCGGGAACTGGCGGGAACTGGCGGGAACTGGCGGGAACTGGCGGGAACTGGCGGGAACTGGCGGGAACTGGCGGGAATTGGTCTGCGTTTGTGACACACAGTGAGGAGCACACTCATGACAACTTTGCGCGAAGACGTCGAGTCTCTGGCGCTTCCGGCGGGGCGAGTGGTCGGCACTCTGGGCCACGAACTCGCGCGCCGACATCTCGACGAACGGCTGCGCTCCCTCGGCCTGACGCCCTATCGAGGCGACACCCTGTCGCTGCCGTATCGCGTGTCCGGCCACGATTTCTGCAACCTCGTCGCCGTCGCGCCGGGCCGGGATCGCTCGCTTGCGCCTGTCCTCATCGGCGCGCACTATGACAGCGTCATCGCCGCTCCCTGTGCTGACGACAACGCGGCGGCCGTCGCTATCGCCCTGGCCGCCGGCGAACACTTCCAGAAGCACCCTCTCGAACGCGACGTGGTCATTGCGCTGTTCGACGCCGAGGAGCCGGGCTGGTTTCACACGCCGGGCATGGGATCGGTCCGCTTCTACGAGGACCAGAAACATTCCATCGGTTTCCATGCCGTCTTCGTGATGGACCTTGTCGGCCATGACGTGCCGCTGCCGGCCCCTGAGTTGCAATACGTCACGCCTCACTTCACGCAGTTGCTGTTCGTCACCGGCGCGGAGAGCCATCCCGCCTGGCCCGACATCGTCAGCCAGAAGCGAGTCGCGGAACTACCGGTCGTCGCCACGCTCAATCGGCGCGTGGGCGACATGAGCGATCACGGCGTCTTCCGCATGCATGGAGTGCCGTATCTGTTCCTGAGCTGCGGGCGCTGGCAGCACTATCACCAGCCGAGCGACACGCCGGAGAAGCTGAACTACGAGAAGATGGGCCGTATCCGCGATTACCTGATCGGGCTGGCAGGGCGCGTCAGCGAGACCATCCTGCCGCCGGCGTCGGATCGTCCCGGCCGCGAACCCGATACGTCCGCGTTCGAGATCGCGCTGTTGCAGGAGGCGCTGGGCGAAATGGGGATGCGGTTGCTGCTCGCCGCGATTGGGCTGGAACGTCTGGAGACGAGCGAACACCTCGACGCGCTCGCCAGCCGGCTGCAAAGCTACTTCGACCTGTGATGGGAGTCCCGCTTGCGGCTTAGCGCTCTTCCCACCGCTAAGCCGCAAGCGGCGTCAAGCGCTTCACGACAACGGCTTCGACGCCCGCAGCACGCGCGCCTCGACCTCCTCTCCCTCGAACACCTCTACCTCACCCGTCTCTTCGATCAACGCGACCAGCCGGCGCATGAACGCCAAACCCTTCGCCGCGGCCGGCACGTCCAGCACCTGGGGCGTCGCGTCGAGCAACGGCCTCGGCAGACACAGCACCGTCTTCGTCCGCGCGCGCGTGATGGCCACGTTGAGACGATTCAGGCCGTAGATGAACTCCGCCTCCTTCAAGGCGAACTCTGGATCGGACACGCCGTAGCTGATGATGACCGCGTCGGC
>JBBRIK010001453.1:0-1567 GCA_038221045.1 Gemmatales bacterium | reverse complement strand
AGGCCGCCGACGAGATGCGCCAGCGCGTCGAGGCGCTCGTGCCGGGCAGCCGGGTCTTCATCAGCACCTTTCACGCCCTCGGCGCTCGCCTGCTGCGCCAGTACGCCGACGTCTTCGGCATCGATCGCAATTTCACCATCTACGATCAGGACGACCGCAAGCGCATCGTGAAGGTCGCCCTGGAGGACGCCGGCCTCGGCGAACGCTTCACGCCGGAGGCGATTCAGTCGGTCATCAGCAAGGCGAAGAACCAGTTGCTCAGCCCCGAGAAGTTCGGCCAGAAAGCGAACGACTTTTTCAATGTGTCGGTGGCGCGCATCTACCCGGCTTATGAGAAGCGGCTCCGCGACGCCAACGCCCTCGACTTCGACGATCTGCTCTACTGGCCGGCCATGGCCCTGAAGCACAATGCCGAGTTTCGCACCGAACTCGACGCCCGCTTTCGCTATGTCCTCATCGACGAATACCAGGACACCAATCAGGCGCAGTACGCCATTGCTCGCGGCCTAAGTGTTGACTACCCAAATCTTTGCGTGGTAGGCGATCCCGATCAGTGCTTGCCGCCGGAGACGCTCATCGAGACGCCGTCAGGGCCGCGTCCGGTGGGATCGCTTCGCGAAGGGGAAGCGGTCATCTCTTCCATCGGTTGGGGCAAGGTGGCCCCCATGAGCATCGACAAGGTGATGGTCAATCCGTATCGTGGCCCGCTCATCAAGATCCGCGTGGAAGGTGGGGCGATAATCCGCGCAACGCCAAACCACATTTGCTTCGCGAAGTTACGAGCGGATCCGAAACTGCACTTCGTCTATCTGATGTGGAAACGCGGGGTCGGCTACAGGATCGGGACAACGAGGGGTGTCCGCTCCAGCAAGGACGGTGAGATCGTCTCCGGCCTACAAGTGCGGACCAATCAGGAAGTGGCCGACGCAATCTGGATCCTTCGCACCTGCGGCTCCGCAGGCGAGGCCCACTACTACGAACAACTCTTTTCGGTGAAGTATGGCGTCCCGACGATGATCTTCTTTGTTCGCGGGCGGAAGACGGCGCTGACGCAGGATCTCGTTGATCGCCTATTCCACGAACTGGATACTCACGCTGCCGCTGCACGATTGATGGCGGAATTTCATCTCGATTCACGCTACCCACACCATCGTCCCGGAGCGGTCACGCGACAGGCCTGGGCGCGCCGCCACGTCCTGTTTACCGTCTTCGGTGATGGCCGCAACAATAGGGTCCAGCGCCGCCACCAGCATCGCGTTCAGTTGGTCACTACCGGAGATGAACTGCGAACCCGCGCGATTGAGCAGTTTCGCACACGCCTCGGCAATCGCGGTACCTGGCGCATCGAAACCTCTCGTAAGGACTACGAGGAGGGGATGGGACTCGCCCGCGACATTGCCACTCTCGATCACGATATGGAGGTAATCCCTCGCGCCAGATTGACGCAAGCCAAGGCGTTTCCTTTCATGCCGGCCAGCCATATCCACGCGGGGATGGTCGTTCCCGTCCGCGAAGATGGTAAGGTCGTCGAACGAATCGTGACAAGCGTCGAGTGGGAGCAGTATGA
>JBBRIK010001452.1:0-1568 GCA_038221045.1 Gemmatales bacterium | reverse complement strand
CAGCTTCTTCTGCCCGGAGGCCGCGAACACCTCGGCCGAGTTGGCGAACACCATGCCCTCGCCGTCCTCGCACGGCTCATCCAGCGCGAAGCGCAACGACTTCAGCCCACCCGTCGGCTCATAGCGTTTCGTGTCCGGCGCCCCGCCGCGATCCTGCCCGCGCGAGGCGGTCAGGTAGTAGCAGCCCATGACGATGTCCTGGGACGGGCTGATGATCGGCAGGCCGTTCGACGGGCTGAAGATGTTGTTGGTGGACATCATCAGGACGTGCGCCTCGACCTGCGCCTCGATCGACAGCGGCAGGTGAACGGCCATCTGGTCGCCGTCGAAGTCGGCGTTGAACCCCTTGCAGACGAGCGGGTGGATGCGGATGGCGTTGCCTTCGATCAGCACCGGCTCGAACGCCTGGATGCCCATGCGGTGCAGCGTCGGCGCCCGGTTGAGCAGCACCGGGTGGTTCTTGATGACCTCTTCGAGGATGTCCCAGACCTGATCGTCCTTGCGTTCGAGCATCTTCTTGGCCGACTTGATCGTGTCGGCGTGGCCCAGTTCCTTGAGCCGGCGGATGATGAACGGCTGGAACAATTCCAGCGCGATCTTCTTGGGCAACCCGCACTGGTGTAGCCGCAACTCGGGGCCGACGACGATGACCGAGCGGGCCGAGTAATCGACGCGCTTGCCGAGCAGGTTCTCGCGGAAGCGCCCCTGCTTGCCCTTGATCATGTCGGTCAGCGACTTGAGCGGGCGGTTCGAGGAGCCGAGCACCGGGCGCTTGCAGCGGTTGTTGTCGAAGAGCGCGTCGACCGACTGCTGGAGCATGCGCTTTTCGTTGCGGATGATGACTTCCGGCGCGTTGAGGTCCACGAGCTTCTTGAGGCGATTGTTGCGGTTGATGATGCGGCGATAGAGATCGTTCAAATCGCTCGTGGCGAAGTTGCCGCTGTCGAGCAAGACGAGCGGGCGCAGGTCCGGCGGGATGACCGGGATGCACTCCAGCACCATCCACTCCGCCTTGTTCTGCGGTCCGCCCAGGCCGCTGTCGCGCAGCGCCTCGACGACCTTGAGCCGCTTGACGTAATCGCGCAGCTTCTGCTTCGACGATTTCTCCTTGGCGTTCTCCGCATGGAGCTTGTCGCGCAATTCTTTCGAGAGGTCTACGAGGTTGAGGTGTTCGAGCAGCTTCTTGACTGCTTCGGCCCCCATGCCGGCCTCGAAGGCGTCGCCGTACTGCTCGCGCGCCCGGCGATACTCTTCCTCGGTGAGGAGCTGGCGCTCTTTGAGCGGCGTCTCGCCGGGATCGACGATGACGTAGTCCTGGAAATAGATGATCTTTTCCAGGCTCGTCGTCTTCATCTCCAAAAGGGTGCCAAGCCGGCTGGGCATCGCCTTGAAAAACCAGATGTGGACGACCGGGGCGGCCAGCTCGATGTGCCCCATGCGCTTGCGGCGCACGCGCGAATGCGTCACCTTGACGCCGCAGCGGTCGCAGATCATCCCCTTGTACTTCATGCCGCGATACTTGCCGCACGCGCATTCCCAGTCTTTTTCGGGGCCGAAGATGCGCTCGC
>JBBRIK010001451.1:0-1576 GCA_038221045.1 Gemmatales bacterium | reverse complement strand
GTAACTCCTGCGTCATCTTCCGATGCCACGCTTGGATTCTTCGTTCATCGCCGATTTCCTCGGCCGGGAAAATAATCAAGATTGGCTCATGTCCGGCAACTGGTGCTTCGTCGGACGCCCAGTAAGGCTCGAAGGAACTCCGGCGTCGCCCGCTTTTCGTTGTACGACCACTCGAAGATCGCGACATACTGGTGCAGATATTCCTTGTTGACGCCCCGGAAGGTCCGCAGGTGATTGCGCAACCCTGTCCACATCCCCTCCAGGGTGTTGTCATGGACCTCGCGAATCCCGTCGCCATCATCATCGCGCGCCCATTCGCCGATCGTATGGCAGACCGTGGCGTGACCACGACCCAACTCGGGCAGGTGATCATAGCTCCGCCACTCATCGGTGTAGGCCATCGCCCCCTCGCGGCTCGATCCGACGACCACCTGCTCCAGCGTGGCGCGGTCGGCCCGGTGCTCGACGTGCAGCCGCGCCTGCCCGCTCTCACGACCGACCACACCACAGACCGGCGGCCGGTCTCTCTCCCAGTTGCCGTGGCCCCGGGCCTTGTTGGCCCGCCGCCTCGGCGGGTCGTCCTCGTCGCGGTGCGGCACGCCTTTTTTCCCCCGCGTTCTGGTACATCTCGTCGGACTCGACTGCGGCATCGACCAAGGGCGTCCGGTCGAGAGCCTCGAAGCCCAGTCCCTGGAGCCGGTGGCGGAATTCCAGCAGCTCCGGGCGGCTGCATCCCAGCTCACGGGCGAGCTGCGCGGTGGAGACCCCTTGGGCGATGCCGCGGAGGATCAAGACCAGCTCGATCGTTCGCCGCTTGGTCCCCTGGAGGACGGTCTTGGTAAAGGCGGTGGAGATGCGACGGCAGGCGGCGCAGCGATAGGCCAGGATTGGGGCGCGGTCGCGGCGGTGGACCTTCAGTCGGTCGCGGTCGCCGCAGTGGGGGCAGGCCAGACCGTCGGGATGGAGCAGGCCGACGAGGAACTCGTAGCAGGCCGACTCGTCCATCAACTCGCCGATCGGGAAGTCCATGGTCGCCTCATCACCGGGGCCGAACGATTGATCCCCCTCATGTCAACCGATCGGTAGAGCCGGCGAAAGTGGCAAGTCACCAGTTGCCGGACATGAGCCGAAATCGCTTCCCGTCGAGGATGAGCTGCTCAAGTTCAACCGCCCGCGTAAGGAGTGGAAGTTTGACGACCTTGCCTCGTCGGTCGAGCCGCTCGAACCCGGTCGCTCGTTCAACAATGGCAAGCAGATGTTCCAGGTGGCCAACTGTGTTGCCTGCCATCGCCTCAACGGCGTGGGCAGCGAGATTGGCCCCGACCTGGCCAGGCTCGATCCCAAGCTGAAGCCGGCCGACATCCTCAAGGACATCCTCGAGCCGTCAGCCAAGATCAACGAGAAGTACCAGACGCACGTCTTCGAGACCCGAGCGGGCAAGGTCCTCTCGGGGCTCGTCGTCGAGGACTCGCCCGAGCGGATCAAGGTCATCGAGAACCCATTGGCAAAGGCGGAGCCGATCGTCCTCACTCCCTCGGAGATCGTCGAACGCGCCAAGTAGCCCAACTCGATCATG
>JBBRIK010001450.1:0-1583 GCA_038221045.1 Gemmatales bacterium | reverse complement strand
AAGAAGATGCGGGAAACTACAGTGGGGAAGAACCCGCCCATCACATCGGTCCGGAGCGCCGCGGAAGGGTTGCTCGTCTCTCTCGACCAACATGGCAAAGTCGATCTGGCGTTCATCGCCTCGCTCTATAGCAAGCCCGAGGAACAGGTCATTGCCGAACTGGGCGACCTCGTCTTCCACGATCCAGAGGCCGGCACCTGGCAGACGTTCGACGTCTACCTCTCGGGCAACGTGCGTGCCAGGCTCGCCGCCGTCCTCAATGCCGGCCCCGACTATGTACGAAACGTCCAGGCACTCCGCATCGTGCAGCCCGAAGACGTGCTTCCCGGCGACATCGACGCCAATCTCGGAGCGCCGTGGGTCCCGGAGAGCGACATCCAGTCCTTCGCTGCCGATCTCTTCCATGTCGAGCCAGCCTCGATTCAGGTCGGACACCTGAAGGAGGACGCAGTCTGGAGCATCGAGGCGGACCACACTGCAGAACGCTCGGTCGCCGCGACGTCCGAATATGGCACGCGCCGCGCTGGCGGCCCCTGGCTCCTGGAACTGGCGCTCAACATGAAGACCCCCGTGATTTACGACACAGTCATTCGCGGCGACCGCGAGGAGCGCGTCGTCAACCAGGAAGTGACGCTCGCCGCCCGTGAGAAACAGAAGCTCATCAAGGAGCGATTCCGCTCCTGGCTCTGGAGCGATCCGGAGCGAACGGAGCGCCTCGTCCGGCTGTATAACGACAACTACAACAACCTCCGTCCCCGCCTTTTCGACGGCTCGCACCTCGACTTCCCCGGCATGAACCCGACCATCCGGCTGCATCCGCACCAGACCGATGCTGTCTGGCGCGGCATGAGTTCGGGCAACACTCTCTTCGCCCAGGCTGTCGGCGCCGGCAAAACCTTCACGATGGCGGCCACCGGCATGAAGATGAAGCAGGCGGGCCTCATCAAGAAGCCAATTTACGTGATCCCCAATCATTTGCTGGAGCAGTTCGGCCGCGAGTTCCTGCGCCTCTACCCCAATGCCCGGCTGCTCGTCGCCGGCAAGGAGGACCTGACCCGCCAGCGCCGCAAGCACCTGACCGCCCGGATCGCCTGCGGCGAATGGGACGGAATCATCGTCACGCACAGCAGTTTCGAGCGCATCGGCATGTCGCGGGCCTACCAGGAACAGTTCTTCAACCAGCAGATCCAAGAATACGATCAGTTGCTCCGCGACGGCGAGCCGCGACACGACCCGCGTCCATCGGAACCTCATCAAGACCCTTGAGAAGCAGAAGGCCCGACGCGAGGAGCGCCTGAAAGAGTTGCTCGCCGAGGACAAGAAGGATGACGGGCTGGTGTTCGACGAGCTGGGCGCCGACCACCTCTTCATCGACGAGGCGCAGTATTACAAGAACCTCGAAACGCCAACCAAGATGGAGCGCGTCGCCGGGATCCAGACCGGCGGCAGCGAACGAGCGTTTGACGTATACATGAAGGCCCGTTACCTGCACGAGCAACACCCCGGCCACGGCGTCACCTTCGCCACCGGCACGCCGATCAGCAACACGATGGTCGAGCTCTACACCCTGCAGCGCTTCCTCG
>JBBRIK010001449.1:0-1583 GCA_038221045.1 Gemmatales bacterium | reverse complement strand
ACTGGCTTCCTTGTCCGCACGTCCCAGAGGTAGAGCATCCTCATGTGATCGCAGGCGGCCAGACGTTTACCGTCGGGACTGAATTGCAGAAACGCCAGTGGCAATTCGCTGGAGAGTGCGGCCCCATCGAACTTACCGGTGGCCGCGTCGAACAGCCGGACGCCACCGGAGACGCAAGCCGCGATGAGGCGCTCGTCGTGACTGAAGACGGCCCGGAGCGGCGGCCGTTCGAGTCCCGCCAGAGGAGTCGGCTTGCCGGTCCGGAGGTCCCACAGGGCGGCGTAGGGCAGTTCTTTTCGCTCCGTGGGAAGCAACTTCTTGAAGTCCCTGGGATCGACCCCCGGAGGAGGAGACCAGAACCCCGCCGGATCGCCGCAGGCCGTGAGCAGTTTTTCGCCGTCCGAACTGAAGCGCACGTCGTGGACCGCCCAGGCGTGTTCCAGCGATGGCGAGACCGGCTCGCCCGTGGCCGCATCCCACACCCGCGCCGACCCATCCGCGCTGGCCGTGGCAACCCGCTTGCCGTCCGGACTGAAACTCGCCTCGAAGACGAACGAACGATGCCGCATCACCTTGCCGATCGCCTCGCCTGTCGTCAGGTCCCAGAGGCGAGCCGTTCCGTCGTAGCTGGTCGTGACAGCCCGCCGGCCATCGGGACTGGCGTGCGCGACATAGACCGGAGCATCGTGAAAGAACATGCCCGTCAGCTTCGGCATCTGCCGCAGCGTGCAGGCTATGCGGAGCCGATGGATCGGCTCGCGCTCGCTGTCCCCCTCGTCGAGTTTCAGCGCCTTGACGAACCACAGCACAGCAAGCGAGTAATGGCTCTCCTCCAGCGCCCGCGCGCCATTGGCGACATACTGGCGTGAAAGCTGTCGGCGGATCTCCTCGTTTTTGTCCGCGACGGCAAGCCGGGCCGAGCGCTCGCTCTCCGCCAGTCGATACTCGCGCACGGCGACCAGAGACGCCACGAGAGCGGCACTCGCCAGCAGCAGCAGCAGGACGGCACTGAGGCCGGCGACGGCGGGATTGCGGCGGCACCAGCGCCACACGCGCTCGAATTGCCCCACGGGCCGGGCGCGGATCGCTTCGTGGTTCAGGAACCGGCGCACCTCGTCGGCCAGTTCACCGGCGCTGGCATAACGTCGGGCCGGCTCCCTGGCCATCGCCTTGAGGCAGATCGTTTGCAGGTCGCGCGGGACTTTTTCGTCGAGGCTACGCGGCGAACGTGGCTCCTCGGTCAGCACCTGCAACAGGAGCATCTGCTCCGTGCCACGAAAGGGCAACTCGCCGGTCAGCATCTGGTAGAGGATGACGCCGAGACTGTAGACGTCGCTGCGCCCATCGACCGTATGACCGAAGCCGCGCGCCTGTTCCGGAGACATGTAAGCGGGAGTGCCGAGGATCGCTCCCTCGACCGTCATCGACACTTCCCCGGTGTCCCGACGAGCCAGGCCAAAGTCCGTGATTTTGGCGAGCGGGGTGAGTAAGGGCCCCCGGAGGTTTTTTACCGGGGGCGGAAGGAACCCCCCCGCAACGAGTAAGTTGGCCGGCTTGAGAAAGCCGTGGGCGAAGCCCGTCTG
>JBBRIK010001448.1:0-1584 GCA_038221045.1 Gemmatales bacterium | reverse complement strand
TCTTCAGCCCTGAAGGGGCGGCCGTCAATAGCCAGGGGTGTAAACCCCTGGCGGGGGCGGGCGGCGGCTGGCGAACACGCGGTTGGTGCAAACCCCTGGTTTCGCGGGTCCTTATGGTTCGTTCATCACACTCGCACCAGTCACCTTGTAGAGAAAATCCTCCGGGTCCTTCGTATTGAGCTGAAGCTTTCCTGTAACCTGAATCGGCTCGCGTGAGAAACGCCAACTCTTGCCGGGGGGCATCTCGATCATGATCATTGCCGTGATGTCCGGCGTCTCGCAGTACCAGCAGCCTACCGGGTACTCGATCAACAGGAAGGCGTTCATGTCGGGATCGCCGCCAATCGGCTGCATGAAGCCGCTCAGCCGCACCGGGCGTCCGTCCAGTTCGCGCAGATAGGCCGGGAACGTCGGCTTGTACTGGCGATCCACCGTCGTCATGGTGATGGCGTTCCAGGGCAAGACGTTGGTCCCTTCCGGCTTGATCGCCGGGAGCGAGGCGAGCGCCGACCGGTCGAAGAGAGGCCGGGTCGAGCGCGTCTTGAGTGTTCCGGCATGGCCCTCGTGTTCGGGCTTCGTCACCGGAGCGTTCTTCGCCAGTTGATCCGCCGCCTCGCGCATCAGTTGCCGATGCCGCCGCAAGTCGGGAGTGCCGAGGGCGAATTCGTTGACGCATCCCTCCATGATGGAGGCCGACGTCCGCAGATCGCCATGAATCGCGGCCATTTCCGCCAGGAACCACAGGATACGTCCATCGCCAGGCAGCCAGAGCGCCAGCATCTGCAAGTCGGCGACTGCGCCCGCGGGGATCTTCTTGCGCTGCGCGCTGGCGATCTTGCCTGGTTCGTAGTCGCCTTTCTCGTTGACGAAGCGCACGTCGAGAAGTGGATCGAGTTCCTGACCCAAGGGCTGCTGCCGGCGGGCGCGGACCAGGCGAAGATGATATTCCTCCGCCCTCTGGAAATTGCCCGGCGCGAGACGGACCGCCTCGCGCAGACAGGTCTCGGCCTGTTCGAGTTCGCCTTGCAGATGCCAGGCGGTGCCGAGGTTGGCGACGATGCGATAGTGGCGTGGATGCAGCCGTTGAGCGTCTCGCAGAACGACGAGCGCGCGAGCAACATTGCCGAGACGAACGTGAAGAGCGCCAAGGTCAGCGAGTTCGTCGGAAGTCAGAACCCGCGAGCGAGCGGTTTTATCCAGGTCTGCCGCCGCATTTTCGTAGCGAACACGGATGGCGCTGACGGCGGATTTTGGAGCCGGCGGTACTGCGATTAGGCGCAGATGCCGTTGATCGAGGAGGAACCCACGCCACTGAGACGGCAGCGGATTGTACTCCTCGCCGGAGTAGTGCAGCCCGGCGCGAGCCATCGAAGCGGTGAGTAGGAGGAGCGACAGGCAGAGGGATGAATGCATGATGCGACGACTCGGAAGGAGTGTGCAATCTCTCTGCATTCAGTGTAGCAGATGCCTGCCGCTTGCGGCGTGGCGCGAAAGGCGAGCGGGGCCCCTAAAAGACCCCGGAGGTAGTCAAAACAGGGCCAAAAAAGGCCCCCCACCCCCGGGAAAAGCGGCGGGGTTGGTGGC
>JBBRIK010001447.1:0-1590 GCA_038221045.1 Gemmatales bacterium | reverse complement strand
GGCGGAAAACTGTCTGGGTCGTGATGCATTACGAGATCATGGGAACCGGAGATGCCCCTCACGTAGATTGCCTTCAGTGCCATGTCTCCTCGTCGTTGCGAAAGGCCGAAGCGTGCATCCGGAGTGTTCATGTTGATCCCTATTCATGGTGGCAGATTCATCCCCATGTGATCGACCACGAGGACCTTCTGAATGAGGGGGCCGAAGTCGTCTACTACAGTCACAGAGGGGCGCCTCTTCGGGCCGCTCCCTACATGCGTGCGACGAATGCGTTCAAACGAAAAGAAGAGAAGAACCGGGAGTGACCGCGATGTTTGAGCCGGATCTGGCCTACCTCCATCACCTTGCCACTCGCCGCCGCTTCCTCCAGCGAACATCCGCCGGACTCGGCGTTGTCGCGCTGGCATCCCTCCTCAGCGAGAAGGGTTTCGCCGCGCCGGAACCCGACCCCATCAAGGTCCCCGGCCTTCTCGGCAGGACGCACTTCGCGCCCAAGGCGAAGAACGTCATTTACCTGTTCATGGCCGGCGGGCCGTCGCACGTCGATCTCTTCGATCCCAAGCCGAAGCTCAAGGAGATGCACGGCAAGGAGATGCCGAAGTCGATCCTCGGCCAGCAGCGCGTCACCCTCATGACGCGCAACCAGGGCCATTTCCAGGCCGCCGCCACGCCCTACAAGTTCGCCAGGCACGGCAAGAGCGGCATCGAGGTTACCGAACTGCTGCCGTACCTCGCCAGGCAGGTCGATGAGATGTGTCTGATTCGCTCGCTCCACTCCGAGCCGATCAATCACGATCCCGCCGTCACCTTCATGCAGACCGGCAGGCCGCAACCGGGCCTGCCCTGCATGGGATCGTGGCTCTCCTACGGCCTGGGCAGCGAGAACAGGGACCTGCCCGCGTTCACCGTCATGCTCTCCGGGCCGTTCGATCAGCCCATCCCGTCGCGCTTCTTCCACTCCGGCTTCCTGCCCAGCCAGCACCAGGGCGTGCAGTTCCTCGCCGGCAACGATCCAGTCCTCTACCTGTCGAACCCGGCCGGCGTCGATCGCAAGACGCGCGGCGACCTCATCGACGGCATCAACGAACTGAACAAGCTGCGCCAGGCAGAAGTGCGCGATCCCGAGATCGAGGCCCGCATCAGCTCCTTCGAGTTGGCTTTCCGTATGCAGACCAGCGTCCCGGAACTGATGGACGCCAGCAAAGAACCGCAAAAGGTGCAGGATCTCTACGGCCCCGAGGTCAAGACGCCCGGCTCCTTCGCGCGACACTGTCTGCTGGCGCGGCGGCTCGTCGAGCGCGGCGTCCGATTCGTGCAACTGTTCCATCGCGGCTGGGACCATCATGGCGACGTGACCAACGCCCTCAAGCGCCAGTGCGCCGCCACCGATCAGCCGGCGGCCGCGCTGCTGACCGACCTGAAACAGCGCGGCTTGCTCGACGACACGCTGGTGATCTGGGGCGGCGAGTTCGGCCGGACGGCCTATGGGCAGGGCAACCTCGCGGGCGGTTTCGGCCGCGATCATCATCCGCGCTGCTTCTCGATCTGGATGGCGGGCGGCGGCATCAAGGGCGGCCAGGTCTACGGTGC
>JBBRIK010001446.1:0-1592 GCA_038221045.1 Gemmatales bacterium | reverse complement strand
AAGGAGATTACCCGACCGGACAAAAAGCTCCAAAGAACTACAAAAAGAACATGCGGATCGTTTTCGACGAAGAACTCCCTGCATGGAACTACCGTGCCGTTCCGTCGAAACAGGGAAGTTAATAAATTACACATCCTAAGCCGCAAGCGGCGAGTCGGTTCCGCTTCTAGAATGCGAGGCATGCGGAACGAGGGAATGAACTGGTGGCGCGGACCGGCCGGCGGCCGTGAGGTACTGCGCCTCGCCTGGCCGCTTATCCTCTCCAACAGCTTCATGACGCTGCAACTCAACCTCGATCGCGTGATGCTCAGCCGGCATTCCAGCGACGAAGTCGGCGCCGCCCTGGCCGCCGTCATGCTCTACTGGACGCCCCTGTCTCTCTTCCAGTTCACCGTCAATTACGTCACCTCCTTCGTCGCGCAGTATCGCGGCGCCGGCCAGCCGGAACGTGTCGGTCCCGCCGTCTGGCAAGCGATCTACCTCGCCCTGTTCCTCGGCGTCGTCTTCCTCGTCCTTCATCCGTTCGCCGATACGCTCGTGGCCTGGGCCGGTCATGAACCACGCCAGAGCCGCCTCGAAGCGGAGTTCTTTCGCTGTCTCTGTTTCGCCGCTCCCGCCTTCCTGATGACGGCGGCCCTCAGCGGCTTCTTCGCCGGCCTCGGCGATAGCCGAACCGTCCTGTTCGTCAATGCCCTCGGCCTGCTCGTCAATGGCCTGCTCGATTACGCCTGGATCTTCGGGCACTGGGGCTTTCCCGAAGCGGGCATTCTCGGCGCGGGATGGGCGACGGTCATCGGCACCAATGTCTCGGCCCTCGCCGCTCTCGCCCTGTTCCTGCGTCCCGTCTATCGAGGGACCTACGCCACGCTCTCGGGCTGGCGTCTCGATGGCACCTTGATGCGGCGTCTGCTCCGCTACGGGTTGCCCAATGGCATCCTCGGCACCTCCGAGACGCTCGGCTTCGCGCTGTTCGTGACTTTCGTCGGCCGGCTGGGAACGGTTGCCTTGAACGCAACGTCGATTGCCTTCACGCTCAATCTCTTCGCCTATTTCCCGATCATGGGCATCGCGCAGGCGTCGGGCGTCCTCGTCAGTCAGCGCCTGGGAGAAGGCCGGCCCGAGTTGGCCGCGCGCTCGGTCTGGTCGGGACTGCGCCTCGCGCTGACGCTGACAACGATCCTGGCGTCGCTGTATGTGATCGTCCCGGATTGGCTCGTGGCGGCGTTTCGCAGTCAGGGGGAAGAAGGACAGTGGGAAGAAATTGCGGGCGTGGCCGGGAAACTGTTGCTCTTCGTCGTCCTCTACAGTCTTTTCGACGCCGCGAGCATGGTGTTCTCGTTCGCGCTGCGAGGAGCGGGCGACACGATCTTCGTCGGCGCCGGCATGCTCGGCATTGCGCTTCCGGTGCTGGTCGTCCCAGTCTGGATCACTGTCGAATCTGGCGGGGGAGTGTACCTGGCGTGGATATTCGCCAGTGCATTTCCGATGACGTGCGCGCTGGTCTTCGGCCTGCGCTTCCGGCGGGGAGGATGGCGCTCGCGGCGCATCATTTAGGCCCGCTTGCGGTGCAGCGAACATCTTCCGCTCCACCG
>JBBRIK010001445.1:0-1594 GCA_038221045.1 Gemmatales bacterium | reverse complement strand
AACGACCATGATCCCGGCCCCCAACTCATGTTGAAAACAAGCTTGCCCGCCAGGAGCAGGAAGAATCCCTGAAGGATCGACAGCGTCAGACACGGCAGCAGCTTGCCCAGCAGCACCTCGCCCCGCGTCACCGGGGCCGCTCGCAGCCGTTTGAGCGTTCCCTGACGCCTTTCCATGACGAATAGCCAGCCGACCGTCAGCACGAGGGCGAAGGAGAACAGCACGGTATAAGACGGCACCAGGATCTGGTAGCGCGCCGCGCCGCGATTGATGATGCCGCTGCCGCCCTCCTCCTTGTACTGCACCCTCTCGGCCCCCTCCTCCTTGGTCGGGTCCGACTTGGTCAGCGACTCCCACGTCTTGCCGGTCAGGTTGTACTTCGGGAACTGGGCGGCCAACGCCTCCTGCACGCCGCTGCCGACCTTCTGGCGATAGAGCGCCCCGGCGTTTTTGTCCGCGCCCGCCGCGATATCGAGCATCTCCTGCAAGCTGATGCGATCCGGGTCGAGCTTTTCCTTCGGCTTCACTGTCCGCAAGCTGTTTAGCAGGAATTTGAACTGCCCCGGCACAGGTAACTTCACCGCGCGGCCCAGGATGTCGATGAACGACGGCTCGCTCAGACGCTCGAAGGCGCGGCCGATCATCCAGGGCAGGATCACGCGCAGCAGCGTTACCTGGCCGACTTGATCGATAACGGCCGCCGCCGTCGTCTGGGTCGGATCGCGGAACATGCGCGCATCGAGGGCCTTGATATCGACTCCGTCGCGGAAGAATGGATTGATGCCGTCGGCCAAAAAGGAGCAGACGTGAACGCGCTCGCTGAAGTCCGGCCCAAGATCGAGGATCGCCGCCCTCCGTCCAGAGAGGATCAACGCTTCCGCTTCCTCGACGGAGCCAATCAACTCGACGCGAATCTTCGACTTGGACAGGTCGCGCTGAATGACTTCGCTCCACGGCTCAAGCGACTCGAACGTCGTTTGCACACTCTGCGCCTGAACGGCGGCTGCGGGCAGGCAGCCAAAAGAGGAGAGTGGAGTGACCATCAACTGAGCGGCACACGCGCGGACCTTGTAGCCCCGATCGCGATTGACGATCGAGACACGCAGGCGATTGTCGGTCTTCTGCCCGAAACCTTCGCCGAGCAGCAAACCGAGGATGAGGATGCACAACAGCGGCATCAGCAGCAGGATGCTCGCCGAGACGCGATCGCGCAGCAGCAGGCGAAACTCTTTCTTGATCAGTGCGCGCAGGGCCATGACGAGGTTCCTCAGTTGAATCTTGCCGCTTGCGGCTTGGCGGGGCCGAAGACCGCTAAGCCGCAAGCGGCAAGACCCCCCAGTTGTCAATCTCGCAGCGCCTTGTCCGTCAGGTGAAGGAAGACGCGCTCCAGGTTCGGCTCCTGAATCTCCAGTTCGACCAGGGCGACTCGCAACTCGTTTAGCACGGCGACGAGGTGGACCAGCGTCCCCTTCACGTCGTGGCAGCGCAATAGCAGGCCGCGTCCTCTCTGATCGAGCAGGCGCACGTCGGGCAAGGCTCGCAGCCGATCGATCAGGGCCGGGCTGCTCTGCTGGACCCGAAGACGAATCGTACC
>JBBRIK010001444.1:0-1594 GCA_038221045.1 Gemmatales bacterium | reverse complement strand
TGCGGAGTGCGGAACGAGGAGAGGAATTTCTTCAGTTCCGCACTCCGCGCTCCGCGCTCCGAGTTGGACGGCTGGAGCTTCATAGGTCGAGTAATAATACGGCGTGTACGCCTCGAACTCGGCCGCACAGGTATCGACCTGTTTGAAGACGGGAGCGACCCCTTTCTCCAGACGCAACCGGCGGACTTCCGGCTCGTTGATTCCCCACAGGTGCGACAGTTGCCGGTCCGCGTAGCCGTGCTGTTTCGCCTTCAGCCAGAAAGAAGGATCGGCGGAGAGCGGATCGGGGCAGGCGCGCAGTTCGTCCTCGACCTCGATAATCTCCTTGATCTGATCGAGGAACCAGGGGTCGATCTTCGTCCGTGCGTGAATGTCGTCTATCGACAGGCCGGCCTTGAAGGCGTAACGGATGTACCAGATGCGCTCGGCATTGAGCGTCGAGAGCTTGCCCGCGATCTCATCGAAGTCCGGTTGATCCTCGCGGCCCCAACGATCGTGACGGTCGCAGCCGATACCGAAACGCCCTGTTTCCAGGCCGCGCAGGGCTTTCTGAAGCGACTCCTTGAACGTCCGGCCAATCGCCATGGTCTCGCCGACGGACTTCATCTGCGTCGTCAGGGTCGCATCGGCGTCGGGGAATTTCTCGAACGCCCAGCGCGGCACCTTGGTGACGACGTAATCGATGGTCGGCTCGAAGCAGGCCGGCGTCTCACGCGTGATGTCGTTGCGCAGCTCGTCGAGACGATAGCCGACGGCCAACTTGGCGGCGATCTTGGCGATGGGGAAGCCGGTCGCTTTCGAGGCGAGTGCGGAGGATCGCGAGACGCGCGGGTTCATCTCGATGGCGACGACGTCGCCATTCGCGGGATTGACGCCGAACTGAATGTTGCTGCCGCCCGTCTCGACGCCGATCTCGCGAATGACGGCGATCGACATGTCGCGCAACTGCTGATATTCCTTGTCCGACAGCGTCTGGGCCGGGGCGACGGTGATCGAGTCGCCGGTGTGAACCCCCATCGGATCGAAATTCTCGATGGAGCAAACGATGACGACGTTGTCGGCCTTGTCGCGCATCACCTCTAGCTCGAACTCCTTCCAGCCGATGACCGATTCCTCGATGAGCACTTCGGAAGTGGGCGAGAGATCGAGGCCGCGCGTGACGAGGTCGGTGTATTCTTCGCGATTATAGGCGATGCCGCCGCCTGTGCCGCCGAGGGTAAAGCTGGGACGAATGACGCTGGGCAGGCCGATCTGATCGCGGATTTCGAGGGCGTGCGCCAGCGATTGCACGACGAAGCTTTTGGGAACCTCCAGGCCGATCTTGATCATCGCGTCCTTGAACTTTTGCCGATTCTCCGCTTTGTCGATGACGTCGGCCCTGGCGCCGATCATCTCGACGTTGTACTTTTCGAGGATGCCGTGCTTCCACAGGTCCATCGCGGTATTGAGTCCGGTCTGCCCGCCGAGCGTGGGCAGGAGTGCGTCGGGCCGTTCTTTCTCGATGATCTTGGCGACGACTTCCCAGGTGATGGGCTCGACGTAGGTGCGATCCGCGGTGTCGGGATCGGTCATGATCGTGGCGGGATTGGAATTG
>JBBRIK010001443.1:0-1601 GCA_038221045.1 Gemmatales bacterium | reverse complement strand
CCCCCCCAACCCCGCACGCGCCAAGACAGTCATCGCCCCACCGCGAGCAGATACTCGATCAAGTCCGCCATCTCCTGCTTCGACACCTGCACTTCCAGTCCATCCGGCATCAGCGACAGGCCCGTCGCCGTGATCTCCTCGATCTGGCTTCGCAACAGCACATCCTCCTGTCCCTCGCCGCGCTTCAGGGTGATGCTCGACGCCGTTTCCGTCGCCAGCAGGCCCGTCAACATCTGTCCCTTCGTCGTGATGACCTGATAGTTCTGAAAGCGCGGATCCACCTCGCGCGAGGGATCGAGAATATCGATCAACAGTAGTTCGCCCGTCTTGTTCTTCAGGGCCGAGAGAAGCTCCGCCCCGACCTGATGCCCTTCGTTCTCCAGCCGATGACAGGTCGCGCACACCTTCTTGAAGACCGCCTTGCCCTGGGCGCGATCCGGCTTCAGTTCGAGAGCGGCCTTGTAGGCGTCGATCACCTGCTGGCGTTTCATCGCAACCGCCCCGGCGAACACCTTCTCGGCTTTCTGCCTCACCAATGCGTCGCGATGTTTCTTCAGCAGCGCGATCCGTGCCGGGTCCAGATGATTGCCCAGCACCTGCTTCTTCTCGACCGCATCGAGAAGAGCGAGCAGGCGCGCGGGCCGGGCGAACATCGCCTCACTGGCCTCGCGGCGGACAGCCGGCGAGTAGCCGGCCCAGCGATCCAGCAGCAGTCGGGCGACGTCCGGCTCGGCCAGAGGCGTCAGCGTCCGCACGACGGCCAGTTGCAGCTCCGGCGGCTGTCTCGGCGACAGCAGTTCCTGAAAGGCCCTCTTCGCCTCGGCGAACGGACCGTAGCCGAGCAGCCGAATCGCTGTCACGCGCTCCTCCGTCGTCGCCTTCTCATTGCGTGCGGTCTTCAAAGCGCGATCGAGGAAAGGCTTTAGTTTGCCGGCATCCAGCGAGCGCGAACTGTTCCGCAATCCCTCGCCGATTCCTTCGACGACGACAAGCTGCCACGAGGCAATCGCGCTCGACGCAAGCTGGTCCAGCACCTTCGACAACTCGCTGTCACTGGCCGTCGCGCCCGCCAGGGACGCCACGGTCGGGACGGACGCGCGCTGGGTCGGAGTCAGTCCGCCGCCTTTCTTCGCCTCGTCGATCATCGTCGCGAGGAAGCCGATCGTCTGTTTGCCGCACGAACTGAAGATCGCCGTCTGCGTCCAGCTATCGGTATCGGTCTTACGCAAGAGGGCGGCCAGCGCCGGCAGGCGGTTGCCCGAGTCGCTCGCTCCAAGCGTGATCGCGAGCTGGAAACGAACGCGAGGCGACGGATCATCGACGAGCGCGGCAAGGGGTTTGAGAAGGTTCGTCGAGCGCGGCAGCCGTTCTTCCGCCAGCCGCAGCGCCTGTTCCCGGACGCCTGGCTCGACGTCCTTCAGCGCGGCGAGGATGTGGTCCTCCTTCAGTTCGCCGAGCAGGTTCAGCGTCCAGAGAGCGTGCGCCCGTCCGCGCGACGATTCTTTCTGGATCGCCTCCTCCACCAGCGGCTTCGCCGCGGCACGGTCCTTTCGTTCGACGAGCAGCCGCTGGGCGGTCGTCCGCCACCAGACGTTCTCGTC
>JBBRIK010001442.1:0-1606 GCA_038221045.1 Gemmatales bacterium | reverse complement strand
CACGAGAAGGGCAAGTGCGAGGCCAGAGACGATCAGCACAACGAAGGCTGCGGCAAGAAGACCTCGCGGGATGCCGGGGAAGGAGTCAAACGATCCGATCGTCCATTCTTCACCCGACTCGAACTTGAATGGGTAGCCGTACGCCTTCCCCGTGTGATAGTACCCCTCCAGACCGGTGTACGAGACCCTCCCAATCGCGAGTTCATAGCCGTTCTGAGTGGCAAACGTATTGCCGCCGATGTCAAGGTCAGCCCACGGCGCGAACCACATCATCAGCAGCCCGAGGAACGACAATAACGATAATCCGCGCATCGGGCAAAATGGCTCCGGCATTCTGGCTGCCCCCTCCGGCCTCAGATCAGAGAACTCCATCGACTATCTCCTTCCATTCGGACTCCATCGAAGTCAGTGCGACAACTCTAGCATCTGCACCGGCTTCCCGCATCGTCCTCCACCTGGCACCTGGAAATGCGTGGGCAGCGGTATCAATTCGGTAAATCGGGCTTCGTCGCGTAAACATGCGTGTCGTAGGGGCGAAAGGTGTCGCTGAAGACGCCATCCTTCACGGCCAGTTTGCGGTTCTCGAATAGTACATGAACCTCGGCAACCTTACTCTCGACCGGCAGCCGAAACGTCGCCTGCCTCTTGTTCTTGTCCGCGTTGACCGCCAGCAAGTACAACTCGCCGCCGGCACCCTTGCGGGTCGCGCTCTCGATGCCGGCGTCCGCTTTGGGGGTCTCCTCGACAGGAGTGATCCGCTCCATGCGGCCGGCCTCGGGCAGGACGAAGATGCGGCTGGCCTGCGTCAATTCCTTGAAGAAACCGCGATGCCGATTCCAGAAGCCCCGGTTCAGTTCGAGGCACTTCTCGAACTCCGCTTTCCGTGTCGCCGGGTCCTTCGCCATTGAGATGAGAGCGGACGCGGAATTGGGCTGCGTGCAGTGGAACTGGCCGTAGTAGAGAATGGCTTTCGTCCCGTGAATGACGGCCTGATAGGCCATGAATCGGCTCTCGTCCGGCGTCGGATAGCCTCGTTCGCCATCCTTGAGAGGCTCCCACGCCCAGGCTTGCAGCACCATCGCAATCGGCTTGTCGCCATGACCCTTGCGCAGGGCGGCGACGTAATCGCGAATCTGCGTGATGTCATGGTTGGGCAATTCACCGTAGCGGCGCTCGCGCGGGATCGGGTAGAGATCGGTGCCGAAGACGTCGCCAATCCCCTTCCACAATCCGAAGCTCGTCGCGACCCCTGGCCACTCGACGACAAGGATCGGGTGATCGGGGTCCTCACGCTTGACGAGCTGATAGCCCTTCCGCGAGGCGTCGATGGACACCTTGTTATAGATGGGTTCGTCCTGGAACTCCCAGAACAGCAGGGCGGGATGACGGCGCAAGGCGCGCACTTGCTCGACGACGGCCGTTTCCGTCGCGGGAGAGTCGATCGCGAAGCCATTGTGGCCGCGAATCCACACCTTGAGGCCGAGCTTCGCGGCACGATCCAGCTCCGTCTTCGAGGCGGGAGTCCCCCAGCGATAATAGCCCAGGGTGTTGAATCCGTAGTCCCTCAGTTCCTTCAACTGTTTATCGGTGGGATCGTCGAACTCCT
>JBBRIK010001441.1:0-1614 GCA_038221045.1 Gemmatales bacterium | reverse complement strand
AGTCAACCGGGCATGCCGAAGTGGGGCGACGGCAACCTGTTCGTCGGCGACAAAGGCATGCTGCTCGCCGACTACGGCAACCTGCGTCTGCTGCCGGAGAAGGAGTTCAAGGGATTCACGCCGCCGAAGCCGACCATTCCCGAGTCGATTGGCCATCATCGCGAGTGGGTGCAGGCGTGCAAGAGTGGTGGGACAACGACGTGCAACTTCGACTACAGCGGCGCGCTGACCGAGGCCGTGCTGCTGGGGACGGTGTCGTATCGTTCAGGGAAGAGTTTTACCTGGGACGCAGTGAAGTTCAAGACGAGCGAACTGTCAGCGGATGCGTGGCTGCACAAGAAGTATCGCAAGGGGTGGACACTGTGAGAACTCGGATTTGCCCGAGTTCTCACGGAAAATAGGGTCACTTCAGCGTCGGGAGCAGCGCCTTGAATGCGGCGCTTGCTTTCTCCTGATCGGCGGCGGGGCCATCAATGCCGCGTGGCCCTTCGCCCTTCCAGCCCTTCTCGACAGGAAACGACAGGGCGTCCCAGATCGTTTTGAGGTCCTTCATCCTGTCGGGATCCTTGCGGTACTCATCTCCCTTCAAGACGCCGATGGCAATGGTCAGTTGCGTCGCGTCCTCCCAGGAGCGAGGCAGTTCCTTCCTGGCTTTCGTCAATGTGCGAAGCATCTCGTCTGGCTTGTAGCCCTTTTCGGTATTGAGCTTGTCGGCCCAATTCTTGAGCATCTCACTGAGTTTCTTCGCTTCCAGGCGAACCTTGGCGGCATTTGGGTTCGCATGGGCCATCTCGGTGCGGAGAGCGTCGTAACTGTCTTTCAAGGAAGGGTTCCACTCCGGCAGCAACGCGCCATACCAACTATCGTAGGGCAGCGAGCCACGCAAGCGGCCCTCCTCGTTCTCGGCCGTCTTCCAGTTGTTGCTCAAATCGGTGTGACAACTGTAGCAGCGATACTCGGCGAACTCCGGCCAGCGCTTCTCGTTCCCGGCGCGAGCCGCCAGCAGATCGGCGGAGGCTTTCGCGGCACCGACACGGCCGACCGCCCAGACCTTGGCCTCGAAACCCGCCACGCCGCCCGGCTGCTTTTCGTGGGCAGTCTTCTTGAGGTCCATATTCCAGTGCGGAGGCATGTTGGCGATGAAGGTCGATAACTCGAAATTCAGACGCGGATGCCCTGCCGCCATGATGTCGTGATTGCAGTCGCGGGCCGGGATATTCCTCGACGGATCTTCGGGCGCGCCGACGTGACAGCCGGCGCAGACCTGCGTGAGCGTCGTCAGGTTCGAGAGATTGACGAAGCCGTAGCGATCTTTGGTCGGAGCGCTCAGAGGGTCTCGCCATTTGCCCCTGGCCGTATGCAGGGACAACCAGGACTGGCCTGGCTTGAGCGCCGGACCGTGACATGCCTCGCAACTCACGCCGCCCTTGTGCCAGTTCTGCGTTTCCAGAGCGATCGAGCCGGGTGTCAGTTTCCAGGCAGATTCGGGCGTCGCATGGCACGCCAGACAGCGAGCGTCCTCGTGAGCGGGAATGACCTTGCCGCCGGCCGCGAGGTTCTCGGCCATCTGCTTCGCGCGAGGACTGACCAGCGCACCATAGGCTTGCGTATGCT
>JBBRIK010001440.1:0-1614 GCA_038221045.1 Gemmatales bacterium | reverse complement strand
AACGGATGATTGTGGCACTGGGCGCACTGAATCCGCATGCCCATGAACACCTGGGCGACGTTCTCCGACACCTTGAGCGTGTCGGTCTCGTTCTGATAGTAGTTCGTCGCCGGGTTCTTGAACGTACCGCCGTTCGCGCCGAGCAGTTCCTGCACCGTCTGATCCATTGGCACATTGCGAGCGAGACGGTCCGTGAGCCAGTTGTAGTAGAGCAGCATCGACTTGTAACTGACCGCGTTCGACGAGCGGATTTGCAGCAGTTCCGCCCACTTCAGCACCCACAGTTCCGCGAACTCCTTGCGGCCAAGCAGTTCATCGACGAGTTTCTCGCGCTTGTCGGCCGCCTTCTCATTCATGAATCGGCTATATTCCTCGGGCGTCGGCAACACGCCGATGACGTCAACGTAGGCTCGCCGCAGGAAGACCTCGTCGGTGCAGAGTTCCGATGGAGCGATGCGCAGTTTCTTCAGTTTGGCGTTGACCAGTTTGTCGATGTAGTTGTTCTCGGGGATGCTCGGGAAGGTGAACTGCAAGCCCTTCGGCAGAGCGATCACCTGCGAGCCGACGGTGAATGTCGCGAAGCGAGCCATGACGAACGCCTCGCCGCGCTCGCCCGCCGTCACCAGGCCGCTGGCATTGATCTTGGCCGAAGTGTCGTTATTGCTCAGGAACAGCGACAGACCGGTCACGTCGCGCTCGGTGCCGTCGGAATACTTGGCCCGGACGACCATCTGCTGCGTCGCCCCCTTGCCGTCGAGGACGGCATTCTTCGGGAACAATTCGGCACTGACCGGGGTGGCGACGGTCGGCGGATCGTTGGGGGCCTTCGCTTCGAGCCAGCGAACGATCGCCTGATGGTGTTCGTGCGTGTCAGGGAAGCGACTGCCGCCCGTGTGGGGCACCTTGCCGGTCGTTTTCTCCAGCATCAGGCTCTCGGCAGGGAGGGCGAGATTGATACGGCGTCCGTTCATCTCGCGCGTCAGGCGATAATAGTCGCCCTCGGCATCGAAGCCGAACAGCGACAGACGGAAGCCGTCCTTGCCGCGAGCCGCGCCGTGACAGCCGCCCTGGTTGCAGCCCGCCGCCAGGAACACCGGCATCACGTCGAGGCGGAAGCTGATGGGCCGATCCGCTTTCGCGTCCTTGATCTTCACCGGCACCTTGACCGACTTGCCGCCGAACTCGACCGTCAAGTCCGTCGCGCCATCCGCAACGGGATAGACGACGTTCTTCTCGACGCTAACAATCGTGCTGGCCGGCGTGACCTTCGCCTGAGCGGTGACGTCTTGCGTGATGCCGTCCGCCTGAATGGCCTGGACGACAAACGTCTGCCGGCCGCGGCTGGTGAACAGGTTGATGTCGGGCGGAAAGACCTGTACCTCGCTCAGCGCTGGCCCCTGGGCGGGAGCCAACCCAGCAAGCGTTCCCAGCAGGAGAACGGAAACCGCGACCGATCGAGTAAGAAATCGCATGTTGCTCATGAGACGTTCCCGTTAGGACGCGAAAGACCAAGTTGAGCAGCACGGAGGACGAATTTCCAATTCGTCCTGGGTAAGAGGACGAATTGGAAATTCGTCCTCCAGCAAGTTGCTCAATCTAGCTGTTCGCGGCTCC
>JBBRIK010001439.1:0-1614 GCA_038221045.1 Gemmatales bacterium | reverse complement strand
GGCTGGGTGAGGGTGTTGAGGCTGTCGGGGAAGACCTGATGTTTCAGGTAGAAAGCGTTGACGGCATTCTCGACGCTTCTGATCTTCACCTTGCAAATGCTTTCCTTGGAGTCGCTGAGATAGCGGAAGGCCACGGTGCCGATGCCGGCCAGAACGACGATGATGGCGACGACGACCAGTACTTCCATCAGGGTGAAAGCACGTCTCGTCAAACGCCGCGGAGCAGTTCGCGGAAGCTGCACGGTTAGACTCCTTCGAGGGGATACGATGTTGGCGCGATGATTATTGTATCCCACGTTCCATGAGAAAAGTATGAGTAGCACACTCCCCGCTAAGCCGCAAGCGGCAAGAAATCGTTCCTCAACCGATGGCGCTGGACAACTTGAAGATGGGCAGCAGCAGCGCGACGACCACTGTCAAAACCAGGCCGGCCATCACCAGGAGCATCACGGGTTCGAGCAGCCGGACGAACAAATCGAGCTGCCGCGACGTTCGCCGTTCCAGACCTTCCGCGATGTCCAGCAGCACCTTCTCTAGATTGTTGCTCTCCTCGCCGACGGCGACGATCTCGATGATATCGGGAGGAAACAGTTTACTGGCACCCAGGGGACGAGAGAGCGATTCGCCGGCCTTGAGTTGCTCCGCCGCTTTCTCGATGGCATCCGCCAGGACGCGATTGCCGGTCGAATCCTTGGCGATTCGGAGAGATTGCAAGATGGGAATGCCATGCGACAGGAGCGTACCAAGGATGCGCGAGAATCGGCCGACGGCCAGTTGCAGATAGATCTTGCCCGCGCCGGGAATGCGCAGCCGCCAGCTATCGAAGAGGTACTTTCCGGACTCACTTTTCGCCCAGGCGCGGAACCCGAAAAAGGCGGCGACAAGGCCGAGGAGGATCCAGTACCAACTGCCCTGAATGAGCCGGCTCAGGCCGATAATCATCGACGTGATCCAGGGGAGTTCGCCCTTGTCCTCGAGCTTCTTGAACATCGTCTCGAACTTCGGCACGAAGAAGATGATCAGGGCATTGAGGATCAAGAAGCCTGCGCCGGCGAGGAAGATCGGGTAGGCGAGCGCGCCGACGACCTTCGACTTGAGGTCCTCCTGATGTTCGGTGAAGTCGGCGATGCGGCGCAGTACCTCTTCGAGGAAGCCGCCTTCCTGCCCGGCGCGGACCATGCTGACGGACAGTTCATTGAACGCGGCCGGATGCTGCGCCATGGCCTCGGAGAGTCCTGAGCCGTCGGCGACCCGGCCACGGATCTCGCGAATGATCTGCGACAGCGCCGGCTGAAAGCTCTGACGCTGAAGGATGTCGAGGCTCCGCAGCAACGGCACGCCGGAGCGCAGCAGGTCGGCGAGTTGCGCGTAGAAGGCCGCCATGTAGCGGCTCTTGATCGTTTTTCCCCAGGAGAATCCCTGGCGAGCCGCCTTCACCGGCGCGATCGACACGGGAAACAGTCCGCGGGCGTCGAGCAGCGTCATCGCTTCGCGCTCACTGTTCGCCGTCAGGTTGCCCTGGCTTCGCTGTCCCGATCGGGCCATCGCAACGTAAGTGAATTCCGGCATAAAGCCCTCGAATGTCGGGGATCGGGCATCGGGGATCGGAACAAA
>JBBRIK010001438.1:0-1615 GCA_038221045.1 Gemmatales bacterium | reverse complement strand
GGCCACATCCCAGAAATTCACGTCGAGTTCCGGCTCGCCGTCGACGATCCATTCGGAGATGATCTTGCCGATGCCGGCGCTCTGATTGAAGCCGCTCATCACCCCGCAGGCGCAGAAATAGTTCGTGAGTTCGGGGTGAGGGCCGAGCAGCGGCCCGAGATCGGGCGAGAAGATCATCGGCCCGTTGATGACGCGCTTGACCCCGATCCGGCCGAGACAGGGCATGCGGTCCATCGCGATCTCGAAATTTCGATCCATGCGTGACAGGTCGTCGGGCAAGAGTTCGTGGCCGAAGTCGAGCGGGGTGCCGTCGACGGCCCAGTGGTGGCATGTGTTCTCATAGGCGCCCAGAAGGATGCCCTTTCCCTCTTGGCGTGAATAATAACCGGCCTCGCTTTCGCCGATGGTCGGGAGTTCGTGCGCCATCGCCTCGATCTCGGGGATCGATTCGGTTACGAGATAGTGGTGCTCCACCGGCAGCAGAGGCAGCGTGATGCCGGCAAGGGCGGCCACCTCGCGCGCCCAAAGGCCGGCGGCGTTGACGATGTAGTCGGCCTTGATCGTGCCGTTCGGGGTCTCGACTTCCCAGCTTCCGCTGGCGATCGGTCGAGTCGCCGTCACCGGCGTCTGGCGGTGGATCGCCGCCCCGAGTTTGCGCGCGGCAACGGCGAAGGCGTTGGTGGCCGAGGACGGGTCGACATGGCCCTTGATCGGCTCCCAGAGGACGGCCTTGAGGCTCCTCGTGCAGAGTACCGGCGCGCGCTCTTTCGCTTCGGCAAAGCTGATCCATTCCGCATCGACGCCGTTGCGACGGGCGCGGGCGCGGGCGTTGGCGAGCGTCGTCACCTCGTCGTCGGAGGCGGCAAGGTGCATTCCCCCGGTCGGATGATAGCCCACCGGCTGGCCGCTTTCCCTTTCTATCTCGGGGTAGAGGTTGATCGTGTAGACCTGAAGTCGCTGGGCGTTTGATGGTATGGTCAGTGAAAAGAGGTTGCCCGCCGCGTGCCAGGTCGATCCCGACGTCAGTTCCGACCGTTCGAGCAGAACTACGTCTCGCCAGCACTTCTTCGCGAGATGATAAAGGATTGCGCAGCCTGTAATGCCGCCACCGATCACCAACACGCGCGCATGCTTTTCCATCGTGCTATCGTTCCGTTTACCTGGTTTTTACTGTCATCGCGGGAGCACGCGACAGATTTCAGCATCAGATACTTGAGGCTCTCGGCGCCATTCTCGAGGCCGAAGACTGACGACGCCTCGTCAAGATCGGCAATGATCGTTCCCGGGGCAGGCGTCGATGACTGTGTCGCTGGAGGAGCGACGACGGAGACGATGTTCATCTATAAGGGAGTGACCTGATCCTCGAATGTGCCGGCGCGGCGACTGCGATCCAGGTCGGACAGGGAGGGCCGGCCGCTGACGGCTGGAAGGCGCCATTGCCCTATCCCTTGGCAATCCGTTTTGCCGGATCACGGCCCAGCACCGCAACCAAGGACGGTGCCCTTGCCACCACTTCAAGTAGTGCCTGGCGATCGGAGCACACCCGCTCTGTTGCATGGTCGGCCCAGAAGCTAGCGCTTACAAAGAGTTTGCGTGCCTCCTCGTCCATGATGCG
>JBBRIK010001437.1:0-1620 GCA_038221045.1 Gemmatales bacterium | reverse complement strand
ACTCACTGTCGAGGCTGTCGCCAAGCCGATGAGCGAGGAGCGCGGCCAACGGCACCAGCAGCAGCCAGCCTGCGACACGGCGCGTCCAGGTGAGGAGGTTTTGCCGCAGGATCAGCAGCAACACGAGGACGAACCAGGACGCCAGGAGGACGTAAGTGGCCAGGCCGAGAGCGGACAGCAAGCCGTGAGCGATGCGCGCGCCAAACACGCCGAGGAGGTTGACCGGCCGGGCGTTCGCTGGCAAGACGGCCGGTTGGGGCGGATCGGCCGGATGATGCGAAAAGACGGCCCCGGCGACGAGCAGGCTCGCGAGGAGGAACACACAGCCGGCAAGGTTTCGCCGCCAGTAGGAGGGAGACGCAACAGGCTCGGGATTGCGAGAAGCTTTTCGAGCACGTTCCGCCATGATCGATCTCCGGATGGGGGCAGAATGCAGGACGTGCGTCCGCGCAGAAGGGTTGCACTGTCCAGTTTGACGCATGGACGGCGAAAGCGCTCAGCCCGCGAACGCGATTTGTGACGAGAATGGCGAGACGATGGGCGTGGAATCGCTACAGACAGAAGAAGACGACCCGGTGAAGGAAACGATGTTGCACATTGCGCTGAACGAGCCGGAAATCCCGCCCAACACGGGCAACATCATGCGCCTCTGTGCCGCGACGGGAGCGCGCCTGCACCTGATTGGCCGGCTCGGCTTCCAACTCGACGACCGCTCTCTGCGCCGCGCGGGACTCGACTACATCGACGCCGTCGATTATCAGTTGCACGCGACGATGGCGGACTTCGAGAGCCTGATCGCTCCCGCCCGCATCTTCTGTTTCACCGCCCGAAGCGGCGCACCTTACACGTCGATCGCGTATCAGGATGGGGATTGTCTGCTGTTCGGCTGCGAGTCGAGCGGCCTGCCGGAGAGCGTGCTGAAGCGTCACGAGGAGAATGTGCTGCGAATTCCGATGCCGGCGGGCCGGGTGCGCAGTCTGAACCTCTCGACGGCGGTAGGAGTCGCTTTGTACGAGGCATTACGGCAAGTGCAGGGCTGGTAACACTTCACTCAATCTTCCTTGCTGAATCCCCGTCCTTCCGCTGCCGATATTGATGAAGCGAGTTCCGCGCTCCGCATCTTGCCCTGACTCCGCCGTTTCGCGCGGCTCGCATCCTTGACGGAGCCTCCATGATCGCGGTCGTCTCTCTGCCGACGCTGGAACAACTGCGCCGCCACGTTCACGCCATCCTGTGCGACAAGAACGCCCTCGACCCAGGGCAGGCGGCCCTGCGCGATCGGCTCATCAAGCGCAGCGGCAAGCCGTGCGGCCTGTTCTTCGAGGTCGCGGGTCCACGTCTGCTGCGGACCTATGCGGTCTGGGCGGGCGAGGAGAATCGCATCCTCTTCTACGACACGACCGGCCAGCGCTTCGCGGAGGTGCGCTTGAGTGAAGCACCTGATCCGATGCTGCTCGCGGGCTGAGCATCTCGAATGCAGCGGCTGGGTTCGAGTTTCGGTGGGCCACGGGCGTCTCACTCGTGTGTAAGTATCCTCGACGGTGTCAGGCAAGCAACGCCGAAAACGTCCTGGGGCGGAGGGAATCCGCAACGAACCAGGCGACGTTGTGGCAGGGGTTC
>JBBRIK010001436.1:0-1621 GCA_038221045.1 Gemmatales bacterium | reverse complement strand
CGACGCCGACGCAGAGAATGGCCAGGAGCCGGCTGCCCGGCGGTTTGCCCAACTCGTTGCCGCCGTAGAAGATCAGCGGCACATACGTTCCCCAGGCCAATCCCGCCAGCCCCACATAGATCATCCATTCATTTTTCATCGTTCGAGGTCCCCACCCTGAAGGCCGCTTGCGGCTTTGCATCGAACCCCGCCCAGCCGCAAACGGCAACTCGTCACTCCCGCCGCAGCGCTGGAATCAGCGCCGCGCGCACGGTCGCCGCCGTCGCCGCCGCCGACGCGGCCAGGCCCACAACCAGCGACAATCCCAGCATTCCAAGCAAGCCAGCCCAGGCGATGTGGCCGCCGCCCCCCAGGGCGTGCGGTGCGACCGACGCCAGTGCCGCGATGGTCCCCAGGCCCAGCCCCAGCAGCAGCAGGAAGAGGTTCTCCGCCAGGACCAGCCAGCCGAGCGTACTCCGGCGATAGCCCACGGCTCGCAACAGGGCCAACTCGCCGCGCCGCTCCCACACGCTCCGCAGCAAGACCACCGCCAGTCCGAGCGTCCCCAGCAGCAGGCCCATGCCGCCCAGCGCCTGGAAGGTCGATAAGTACATGCTCTCGACCGCGAGGAACGACGCCAGCCGCTCCGCCGCCGGCGTCACCTCGAAACCGCGATCCCACAACGCCGTCTCCAGCAGCGCCTTCACCTCGCTCGCCTTCTCCGGCTCGACGCGGATCAGGAACATGCTGTAGCCCTGCGAATCGGGATAGAGCTTCAAAAAGCGCTCCTCCGACATCAACAGGCCATTCTGGAAGACGCTATCTTGCAGCAGGCCGACAATCTTCAACTCGCGCTCGCGGCCCTGCCAGTCTGGCACTTTCAGCACCTTGCCAAGACCGCTCTTGAGCATCCAGGTGACCGTGTTCTGCTCGCCGGCGACAGGGACCTCGTCCCCTTCCGTGGAGAGCGCTTGCCAGGGATTCTCTTGTCGTTCGAGTGTGGAGGCGAACGTGAAGCCACCCTCCTTGATGAGACGTTCCGGGACGCCGAGGAGCGTCGGCCGGCGCGGCTGATAGAGGTTGAGGCAACTCGCGTCGTCGCCGCGATGAACGCGAAGGGCGACGATATCCACCTCTTGCAACAGGGTCGCGGCCCGCGCGAGGCGATCCTGAACGGTGCGCGACGTTTGACCCGCTTCCTGGGTCCAGCGCACTTCGAGCTTGTTGAGCATCTCAGTCCGCCCGGCCTCGCTATTGAGGTCCTGGTAGATGGGCAGATCGGACTCGGCCAGCAGAGGGAAGCCGCCGCTGCCGCCGTTCTTGCGCAGGTAATCCTGACCGGGTTCGCGGCGGAACGATTCGACGCCGACGATCAGGAAGGCCGCCGCCGCGAGCAGACCGGCCGTCAGCAGACTTCGCCAGGGATGGCGTGAGGCGTTACGGATGCCGAGGCGGGCGACGGCTCCCGTTCCCTGTCCCGCGACCACTCCCTGACGCGAGCGGCGCATCCACGCGGACAGCCCCGCGAGACCGGCGACGAGCAACAACATACCGCTGCCGAAGAATGTGCCGGCCTTGGCTTCATGATCATCGACGAAGTTACCGCCGATCAGACAACCGATGGCCGCCGCCAGCGCGACGA
>JBBRIK010001435.1:0-1626 GCA_038221045.1 Gemmatales bacterium | reverse complement strand
GGTGGTTTGGGGGGGTTGGGGTTTGGGGGGCTCTTTTCAACCCCCTGTTGGGCAATCACGGGCCCGCCCCGTCCGCAAGAGACGCAAGGAGGCGCTCGTGTCATCTCGACGCAGACGAACTCGGCTCCGCTGGCGAATCCTTACCGCCCTCGGAGTCGGCTTGCTTTCCGGACTCCATGCCGACGCGCAACTTGCCCCCCCTCCGCGCGTGGCGGAGATTTCGCTGGCTGCTCATGAGGCGCTGCCGATCGATTTGGCGACCGCCTTGCGTCTGGCCAACGCCAGCAATCCGACTGTCGCCCTGGCACAGGCGCGTGTACGGCAAGCGCTGGCGCGGGAGGATCAGGCTCGCGCCATGATTCTGCCCACCCTGACAGCCGGCAGCACCTATTACCGCCACGATGGAAACACCCAGAATCAGCGTGGCGACGTCTTCTCGGTCTCACGCAGCAACGTCTTCGCCGGCGGCGGGGCCACCTTGCACCTTGACGTCGCGGACGCCCTTTTCCAGCCTCTGGTCCTGCGACGGCTGACGGAAGCGGAAGCCGCCGGCGCACGGGCGGTCAACAACGACGTTCAACTCGACGTAGCATCCACCTATCTCGACCTCTTGCTGGTCCACGGGCTTCTCGCCATCAACGCCGGTACACTGGATCGGGCCGAGCAGATGCTCCGCTACGCCTCCGAGGCGGACCGGGCGGGACTGGCCAAGGCGACCTGGGACGTCAATCGCGCCCGGACCGAAGTGGCCCTGCGCCGTCAGGAACGCCTCGATCTTCAAGGGCGAGCCGGGTCCGTCTCCGCTCGCCTGGCCCGGTTGCTGCTGTTGCAGCCGACGGTCGATCTCCTTCCCGCCGATCCGGCAGTAGTCCCGGTCATCCTCGTGTCGGGCGAGCAGACCCTCGACGATCTGGTGCGGATCGGTCTCGCCACTCGGCCCGAGATGACCGCGAATCAGGCGGTGAGGGAAGCGGCGGAAGACCGGCTGAGGCGCGCCCGCGTCGCTCCGCTGCTGCCGCGCGTGCAGGCGGACTACCTGGCCGGGACGTTCGGGGGAGGTCGCAACAGCTTCGTGGGCGACTTTCGGGCGCGCGGCGATTTTACGGCGGGAGCGTACTGGGAACTGCGCAACCTCGGCTTCGGCAATATCACCGAGGTGCGCGAGCGGCAGGCGGCCGTCGAGCAGACGAACTATCGCTTGCTCGAAGTGCAGGCTCAGGTTGGAGCGGAGGTGAGCGAGGCGGCGAAACTGTCTGCCGCCCACTACAGCACTCTCGACAGCGGCCAGGAAGCGGTGAAACAGGCTGGCGAACTGTATCGCAAACTGGCGGACTCAACCCGCGCCATGGTGGCTCGTGGAGCGAAGTTCGAGGCGGTCGAGGTGCTGCTCGCCATTCAGGCCCTGAACCAGGCCCAGCAGCAATATCTCAATGAGGTGATCGAGTTCAACCGGGCGCAGTTCCGGCTCTACACCGCCCTGGGTCAGCCGGTCGAATGCGCCTTGCCGGTTGAAACTCACCCGACGAAGTGATGCGGAGCCAATTCGGTAGCGATGAGTGACGCCCCGTTACAGAAACCTCAATACGAGCCAACTGAGGCTGGCAATGAGCGCGCAGGCGGGGATGG
>JBBRIK010001434.1:0-1632 GCA_038221045.1 Gemmatales bacterium | reverse complement strand
GGGAACGACCTCCGCACCACTTCACGCCCCTCGCTCAGCGAACCGAGGACGCCGACGCCAATGGCCTGCATCAGCACATTGCCTATCGCCGTCGCCTCGATGGGGCCGGCTATCACGGTGCGATTGCAGCAGTCCGCAGCCAGTTGACAGAGCAGCGCGTTTTGACTGCCCCCGCCGACGATGTGAATGACGGAGAGCTTCTGACCCGTCAACTCCTCCAGACGTTCCAGCACCCAGCGATAGCGGCACGCCAGGCTCTCCAGGCAGCAGCGAATGACGGCCCCCGGCTCTTGCGGCGCAGGCTGACTCCTCTTGCGGCAGAAGTCAGCGAGGGCTGCGGGCATGCTCGGCGGAAGAAGGAACGACGCATCGTCGGGATCGACCAAACTGACGAACGGCGGCGCGGCCTCCGCGAGGCGCGTCATATCATCGTAGCTCAGCGTTTTGCCCTGTTTTTCCCAGCTTCGCCGGCACTCCTGCACCAACCACAGACCCATGATGTTCTTGAGCAGACGGATGGTCCCCGCGACGCCGCCCTCGTTGGTGAAGTTGTAGCCCAACGCCGCGTCGGTCAGCAGCGGTTTCGCAATCTCCACTCCCATCAGCGACCACGTTCCCGAACTGATGTAGGCCCAGCCGCCGCTCGCCGAGGCAGGCACGGCCGCGACGGCGGCGGCCGTGTCGTGCGTTGCCGGCGCGATGACCGGAGCGGCGTTGATGCCGGTGTCGGCGACGATGGCGCTGCGCAGCGGTCCCAGGACCGTGCCTGGCTGAACGATCGTCCCCAGCAGGCGCGTTGACAACCCGAACGCCTGAATCAGACCATCGGCCCATTTTCGCGCGGCCGGATCGATCATCTGGCTGGTGCTGGCGTCGGTGTACTCGTTGACCTTGATGCCGGTGAAGAGAAAGTTGAAGAGATCGGGCATGAACAGGAGCGTCTCGGCGACGTCGAGCAAAGGCGAGCGATCGCGCTGGAGGGCGAGCAACTGAAAGAGCGTGTTGAAGCGCATGAATTGCAGGCCGGTCTGGCGATAGATGTCAGCGCGCGGCACCTTCTGAAAGGCCAACTCCATGATGCCTTCGGTGTGCGGATCGCGATAGTGGCGTGGATTGCCGAGGAGGGTGTTGCCGCGGCCCAGCAGAGCGAAGTCCACCCCCCAGGTATCGACGCCGATGCCATCGACGTCCCCGTACTGGCCGGCGCACAGTCGCAGCCCCTGGAGCATCTCGCCGTGCAGACGCAGAACGTCCCAGTGGAGGGTGTCGAGCGTCGCGATGCCGCCGTTGGGAAAGCGATGGACGACTTCGAGTCCGAGTTGCCGGCCATCGAACAGGCCGAGGATGCCGCGGCCCGATTCGGCCCCGAGATCGAAGGCGAGAAACTTCTTCGCTGCCGTCATGGAGAGGAGTCCATTGCGGGATCGTTGTGAGGAATCGCCCATCAGTGTACAGCGAAGGAGGAATCGAGGCCAATCATCCTGTACCGCGTTTCCCTCCTCCCCCTGTTCGACGGATTCGCGCGGCGAGGTGGGATTGCCGGCCTTGCGCGAGCTGCTCCCCTGACGCCTGACTTCCCCATCGTGTCTTTTGAGTGATTCTTCCGCCCCATTGGACTTTCGTCTTTGAATC
>JBBRIK010001433.1:0-1634 GCA_038221045.1 Gemmatales bacterium | reverse complement strand
GGCCGAACTTCTTGGCGAAGGAGCGATATCCCCCGACGAAGAAATTAATCGCGAGCCGCGACCGTCAGAGAGCGCTCCCTGACGGTCGCGGCTCGTGAGGGTCTTTCGCGCCGCCCATCATCGGTTCGGGATGGCGAACCGGAGGCGCGTCGGGTGTTCCAGGCGCTCGAAGTCGGCGCAGCGCAAGCGAACGGCCTGAACGTGGGTTTCGGCCTCGAAAACGATGAGGGACTCGGAATCGAGCGAGTCATCGATAATGGTCGGCAGTCCATACAGCGTGCCGAAGGGCGGGACGACGCCCCACTCGCAATCCCGGAAGACAGCCGCGATCTCCGCCTCGTCCGCGAGACGAACGGGACCGCCGAGGGCGCCGGCCAGGCGTTCCGTATCGACGTGCAGCGTCGCGGGCAGGACCGCGAGGACGAAGCCCTGTGGGCCGCGCAGCAACAGGGACTTGGCGACCTGTCGGCCAGGGACGCGCAGGTACTTGGCGCGCTTCTGCGCCGAGAACGCCGGGGCGTGCGGCAGAGACTCGTAGGCGACGTGCTGTTCTTCCAAGAACGCGGCGATTCGCATGACCGGCATCCCATGATCGACGCTAGGACAGAGAAGGGAGTAATAGACTATAAGAGAGGACCGGCGTTCGCAGCACGCCCACCTTGCCCGGATTCTCAGCGGATGCCCCGGCGCAGTTCGGGTCGTATCGAACGGGGCGGATGTGCGGGCCAACCACGAATTGCCGGAAAGATGCGATGTACCTGGACGACGAGATCGAAATCCTTCGACCCGACCTGCCGCGCGGCCGCTTCCGCTCGGTGCTGTTCGACTTCGATGGCACGCTATCGCTGATTCGCGAAGGCTGGCCCCAAGTCATGATTCCGATGATGGTGGAGGTGCTCAAGCACACCGTCACGCCGGAGAGCGAGCCGGAGCTGACGGCTGCCGTCGAGGATTTCGTGATGCGGCTCAACGGCCGGCAGACGATCTACCAGATGATCCAACTCGCCGACGAGGTGCGCCAGCGCGGCGGCACTCCGCTGGAACCCCTGGCCTACAAGCACCGCTATCACGACCTGTTGATGGAGCGCATCCACAGCCGCCTCGCCGCGCTGGAGGCGAGAACCGTTGCGGCCGAAGACTGGACGGTGCCTGGCAGCCACGCCCTGTTGACGGCGCTGCGAGAACGCGGCTTGACCCTGTATCTGGCCAGTGGCACCGATCTGAAGTACGTTCGCCGCGAGGCCGAGCTGCTGGGCGTGGCCGAGTTCTTCGGCGACCACATCTACGGGGCGATGGACGACTATCAAAACTTCTCGAAGCAGATGGTCATCGAGCGCATCCTCCATGAGAACGATCTAAAGGGTGAGCAGCTGCTCGGCTTCGGCGACGGCTTCGTGGAGATCGAGGGCGTCAAGCGCGTCGGCGGCGTCGCGGTGGCGGTCGCCAGCGACGAGGAGGCGCGCCGCGGCGTCAACGCCTGGAAACGCAACCGTCTTGTGCAAGCAGGGGCGGACATCGTCATCCCGGAATATCGCAAGCACGAGCATCTGCTACGCTGGCTGCTGGATGGCGAGTAGGTCCGATTGAGGAGCCGCGCACGAAGTAAGCGGGGCGAGTGGAGGAGCCGCGCACGA
>JBBRIK010001432.1:0-1635 GCA_038221045.1 Gemmatales bacterium | reverse complement strand
CGGCTTGCCCTCGCGGATCGACTCGACGAAGTCTTCCTCCACCCGCCAGCCCTCCACTTTCTCCGGCGGAATCGCAATCTCTCTCGTCTCTTCCATCGTCGCGCTGTTCGCTCCCGAACGCCGGTTCGCGCCGAGGATCTGATCGTTGCTCAGAATGTAGTGCAACACTCCTTCGCTACCGTAAAGCGTGATGCTCTGTTGCTGTCCGAAAGCCGCGACGCCGCTCAACTGGTAGACCGCTCGCGCTCCGCCCTGCAAGATCGCCAGCACCTGCACACTGTCCGGTGTGCCGGCCGGCTGTTTCTCGCCGCCTTCCGGATCGAGACGCTCGGCGATGAAGGAATGCGTCTGAGCCAAGACGGATGACGGCGGAGGCACCCAGCGCAGCAGCGTCTCCTGAAGGATTCCCAGGCTCAGCATGTTGACGCCCGACAGGGCGAAGTCCTGACGCCAGCTCAGCGGCGCGGCCGGATCGGCCAGCGCTCCGTTCAGCCCCATCACCTGAACCTGGCGCAGTTCGCCGAGGTAGCCGGCGTCGATCAACTCGCGCATGACGCGACCGCCCCGGAGTCCGAACGGGCTGGGGACGATCTGACACACAAGTTGAGGATGCTGTCGGGCGGCGGCGAGCATCTGACGGGCCTCGGCCGCGTTCAGGCTCATGCGAGCTTCGGTCAGTATGTGTTTGCCCGCGGCCAGAGCGGCCAGCGTGATGGGACAGTGCAGATACGGCCAGGTGCCGATGACGATGGCGTCGAGGGTGGGGTCGGCGACGAGATCCTGCCAGCGCGGATAGATGAGGGGAATGCCGAATTCGCGCGCCACGGCCTCAGTCGATTCAGGCCGGCGATTGCATACCGCAGCCAGTTCGACGCCGGCAATCGCTCGCAGACCGGGAATGTGGCGCACACGAGTATTGCCACCGGCGCCGATGAGGCCGATGCGCAGAGATTGCGTCGTCATGAGGTCCGCTCCCTGGTGACGCCCGCCGGCGCCGCTCAGGGAGACACGATCTCGGGCGTCTCCTGTTCGGTGTCGGCGAACTCGGCCCGGCGGTCGTGGACTTCCTGACGGTCCACCGTCACCCACTCCGGCGCCTCGATGCCCAAGCGAACCTTGCCGCCCTGAAGGGCGACGACGGACACCTGGATGTCCCCGTTGATGATGATCGTTTCCCCTTGCCGTCGCGTCAGAACGAGCATGATACCAGCCTCCTTGATGAAACCGTCAACCCTTCGGCCACCCCGGATCCTTCCGGCGTTTGACGAAAGTGATGCGCCAGCAGACACTGAAGCAGCGCCCTTCTCCTCGCGCGCCAGCGGGGAGGAGGGGCCAATGTTCGTTCACGCAAGGAAGAATGGTCAGAAGCCGGCAAGGCCGCACCGCCGCGCTATCCTGCGCTCACGGTGGGTCGAGGAGGGAAAACCCTGTCGGGAGTCCATTCCACAGACGTCCTTCTCAGTGGACCCAGTCACCCTTCATGAGTGAACCTGTCCGAATTTAGCTAAACTGCGAAATTATGTCAATGCAGGTTTCTTCCACATCCTGCCTCCGCTTCCCGGCGTCCCCTGTTCCCGCATCCGGGCGGGACGTACACAAGCAACATCCATCATCGCGAGAGGCCGTCCATTCGTT
>JBBRIK010001431.1:0-1636 GCA_038221045.1 Gemmatales bacterium | reverse complement strand
CAACCTCGACAGCATCACGCAGGCGATCATCGGGCATTCGATTCCAGAGCAGACGCCCGCAGGCACATGCGAACAATCGCAGTTTCCGATCCGACAGCTTACCCTCCAGGAACTCCAGCATCTTCTGCGGGTAGAGGCATTCTCTCCACTCTTTCTCTGTCATGGTCTGCTCCCGGACATTCTCCACTTTGTGACTGTACGCGGAAATCAGTCTTAGATATCGTCATCGAATCGTGAATTTCTGCTCGCTCTTCTCCTGGAGGTCCTTCGCCACTGGTGCCGGTCCCTTCGTCGGATCGGGTAACACATACAGGCCGCCCGTCGTCGGCGCACGCCTGAACGACCACTCGACACGGACGGTGTAGTCGCCCGGCACAAGGCGAACGCGGTCCGCCTCCATCTTTGTCGGCGGACTCAGCGGCACGACGAGCAGCGGCCAGAAGGGGATGTTCTTGAGCCTCGGGCTATCGTCGTGCCACAACTCGATGCGCAGAATCGCCTCCTTGTCCTTCCATTCCACCTCACGCAACGTCATCGCCTCGCCGCTGCTCAATTGTGGACCAAGGACGACGGCGTGAAGGGACGAAGTCGCCGCGGGAACGCCCAGACGCGGCAGGTCGCTCAGCGTCGTTGGATTGGTCTGGAGCCAGGCCGGGAAGTCGAGCGCGCCGACGGACAGGCCGGGAGCAGGCAGACCATTGAGGTTCTTCCCCTGACCCAGAGGACGGAACCAGTTACTCGTTCGCTGCCAGAGCCGGCCCCTCTCCGCTGCCGCCGGCTCGAAGTGTTTCAGGTCGGGATCGGCGAGACGGACCACCTTGCCCGCCGTCTGCTCCGCGTCCTTCTTCTCGACCCTGAATTCCATCCGGCCGGCGCGCGTGCTGTTCCAGGCGTAATGCTCCCGCTGTTTGGCCGCGTCCCGGAACAGGCCGCGCCAGACGAACCGCAGTTCATACTGTCCTTCCTCAAGGCCGGGGAGTGTGAGCAGATATGCCTGGCGTGAGATGATGTTCCGGCGTCGGCCCCCATTGTCGGTCCAACTCTCGACCAAAAGCGTCAGCGTGTTGCCGGAGCGCGTCAAGGCGACCGGTCCCCACGACTCGGCGCTGTTCAACTCAGGACCGAGGAGGAAGATACAGTTCAACCCACCGGAGCGCGGCGGCAGCATCTTCGTCGCACCAGTGGCGAGGCTCGATAGAGGATCGTCTGCCTTCGCCGCTCGGAGGCCATTCTGCCATCGTGAAGGATCGCTCGCCGGCAGCGCCGCCCCGGCGACAGGAAGGCCAGCCAGCCGGCCGGCTGTCACCATTACGGCGGCCGGCTTCAGGTCCCAGGGCAAGCTTGCCGCATCGTGGACGTCCAGACGCAGGCGCGCCGTTCTCTCCATGTCTCCCAGGTAGCGGGCCGGATCGGGATCGTCCGCCGCCTTGACGCCCAGATTCGCGATGGTCAGCATAAGCAGGACAAGAATCGTTCGCATGATGTTTCTCCACCGCACAGCGCGGTTTCGCGGAAAGGGCGGGTCGGTCGTAGGACAGGCACCCAGGCGAGGGGGCCGGGCGGAACCGGGCGGGGGGTGGGGACCCGGCCCCCCGAAGCCCCGCGGCCCCCCCCCCCGGTGGGTATGTGAAAAATC
>JBBRIK010001430.1:0-1644 GCA_038221045.1 Gemmatales bacterium | reverse complement strand
CACAAGGCCGGCTGTCACAATTGCCTGCCCAGCTACACCGGCTGCGAGGTCATGCAGCCCGATCAGAATCCGCGCGACACGCATCCGCCGAGCATGGGATCGGTCTGCGAATGGCTCAAGAAACCCGGCGTCGAGATGCCGCACTATGTCTATCTGCCCAGTTGGCTCGGCTGGGGTCAGGCGTTCCGGCGCGGCGGACCCTATGCCGGCTTCCTCGGCAAGAAGTACGATCCGCTCTTCAGCGAGTGCGATCCGCACAGCGCCCCCGGCGATCCGAAGCCGGCTCCCGGCAAGCCGAACGTCGTTCGCGGCACCCCCCGCCTGGCCGACAGCGCCCTTGCTCAGGGATTGACGCTGGACCGTCTCAGCGAACGCCGGGGACTGCTCTCGCAATTCGACGAGCAACTCCGCCGCGCGGAGGCTCAGCCGGCAATGGCCGGGTTCGACCGCATCCAGCAGAAGGCGTTCGGCCTGCTGACGGGAGCGAAGGTGCGTTCGGCGTTCGATCTGTCGAAGGTCGACCCGCGGATGATCGACCGTTATGGCCGCTCGCTGTTCGGCAACAGTTGTCTCATCGGCCGGAAGCTGGTCGAGGCGGGCGTGCGTTTCGTCAACGTGACCTGGGACCTGTTCTGGGACCGCTATCAGGTGGACTACGACGCCTGGGACACGCACACGCGCAACTTCTCGATCCTGAAGGAAAACAAGCTGCCGAACTTCGACCAGACCTACACGGCCCTGCTGGAGGACCTGGAGCGGCGCGGCCTGCTCGACGAGACGCTGGTGGTGGTGATGAGCGAGATGGGCCGCACGCCGCGCGTCAACGCCAGCGCCGGCCGCGATCACTGGACATACTGTTATGGCATGTGGTTCGCGGGCGCCGGCATTCGCGGCGGCACGGTCGTCGGCGCTTCGGACGCGCAGGCGGCCTACGTCAAGGATCGTCCGATCAGCCCGGCCGACGTCTGCGCGACGATCTATCACTGTCTGGGCATCGACCCGGACATGCCGGTCTACGACAAGTCGAATCGTCCCGTCGCGGCGGCGCTGGGAGGGCAGCCCATCCACGAGTTGCTGGCCTGAGCAAGCGCGACGCAGAGGCATCACGGCGACACGAAGGGCATCCGGCAAAGGGAATTTGTCGGATGTCCTTTTCCGTTTTTGGCGAGGGCCATTTCAGACCTGAGGGCTGGCGGACTCCCGGTATGGCAACTCGTCACCGCAGGCGGCCGTGCGCTCCTGAACAGGGAGGGCTGAATCCTGACGCCAACGGCGCTCCAGTCGGTGATGTCTCTTGGAGGACTATTTCTACTGTAGTCGTTAGGATGCCGGGGCCATGCAGCTCTTCACCTACGCGGCCCCCGATTGGGCGGGTGGACCGCAGGGAGATTCAGCCTCTGCAACGATCACCTTGGGTTCGCTTGGCTCCGTTCGTCGCGGTGGGTACTTCCCGGTGTTCTCAATCCAGTGGTAAATTCGCGCCTCCTCCGTCCGCCTCAGTGTTGCATTCAGTTCACGTACAATTGTTTCCAGCGTCAACCGTCCCAATGCCAACACTCGACTGAATACCTCTCGCAGTACGCTCACCGTCAGTGCCGGTGTCATTTTTTTCGCGCCCCCCGCTCCCAAGCGAGAAACCACAAC
>JBBRIK010001429.1:0-1645 GCA_038221045.1 Gemmatales bacterium | reverse complement strand
GACATGAAGACGCTGTACCTGGCCGAGAGCGACCCGATGGGTGATCGGCAGTTGCTGTCGTATCCGCTGAAGGAGGATGGCAGCGTCGGCAAGAAGAAAGTGCTGTACGACTTCGGCAAGGATCGGGGGATTGACGGCATGAGCATCGATACGCAGGGCCGAATCTGGGCCACGGCTGGGAGAGGCAAGACGGCGGGGGTCTCCATCTTCACGGCAGAGGGTAAGAAGCTCGGCTTCATCGCGACGCCGGAGGACCCGACGAATTGCGTCTTCGGCGGCAAGGACAGCAAGACGCTTTATGTGACGGCCGGCAAGTCGCTCTATCGCATCCACGTCAACGCCGAGGGCTTCGCGATTTACTGGCCGAAGGCGGACTGATGGCGGAGGTATGTCTTGCCGCTTGCGGCGTAGCGCTCTTCTCCCCGCTACGCCGCAAGCGGCAAGAAGGATTCCCCCGTCAGGCACTCTCTCTCGAGAGATCGCTCCAAAAGCGCAACAGAAGCGCATACCCTTCCAGATAATCACTCGACGATAATTGCGCCTCCGCCGCCATTGTCGCGAAGTCGTTCTTCCACGATTCGGGAGGGGGAGACAGCGCTTCAGGAAGTGCGTGCGTGTTCCTCGTGTTGAAGGTCGCTCGCAACGCCTCGACAACACGACTCAACTCAGGCGGTCCTGTCTCGATGAGCAGGACCATATCGACGAGGTCCTTCGTCCTCGTATTGAGCCTGCCGGTCCAGGGGAAGGTGTAGGCGTGGACCTTCTCTGCAAACTGCTGAGCACGCGAAATCGCACGGACCTGGACGGGTTCCAGACCGGCGAAGTCCAGCAAGTTCTCGCCCGTCAGAATCTCGGTCGGCTCGATGACAGCGTCTCCACAGCCGACGTCAATGTGGATCCTGGCATATATCTTGCCCGCGAGAACGGCCTCACACAGAAAGCGCGCCCCTCCCAGCGGAGCGCCCACCAACTCGGTCTGAGCCTCGCCGATGCGGAACGTGAGGAAATCGCCGAGATCGGCGTCGATGGCTTCCTGAAGGCTTTCACGAAGGCCCTCGGGACTCCTCGCCTGCTCGTCCGATGCCGTCTTTACACCGATGGTCAGATCGACGTCCCGAGTTGTGCGCGCGCGGGGACGGAAGCGTAACTCCATCGCAAAGCCGCCCTTGAGGAGCCAGCTCACGCCGGGAGCGTGAAAGAGCCGGGCGAGCAGGCGCTCGATGACGACTTTGAGACGCAGCGTGTTGAAAGGAACCTTCCGTTCCTCCGCGACGGATCGGAGGCGTGTCTCCAGCGACGCCTTGAAGGCGATGGCGTTCTTGAACTTCCTGGCCATGCGCTCCCTCGCTCGGTGTCAGAACGGATTTGTCGGATCGAGTTCCGCCGCAATCGCCAGCCGTTGAAGCCGGCTATCCTCCTGGACGAGCGACGCCAGTTTGCTTCGGCGGACCAACCCTCGGCTCAGGGCGTCCGCAACGGCTTTCGTGAGTTGCTCCTGAGTGACGTCTCCGCGAGCAATATCGAGGAGCGTCCGCAGAGGCGTCGTGAGGCGAAAGCCTTCACGCTCCTCGACGTCCGCCGGGGGAACAAGCGCCTTGTGAAGCACGCATCCATCGGGGGCGAGCTTGCGAAACCCTGGCGGAAC
>JBBRIK010001428.1:0-1654 GCA_038221045.1 Gemmatales bacterium | reverse complement strand
CTCGATTGGCGTTTATTATTTGTGACTCGCGGGGGAATTACGGTTGGGGGCTTTCCCTTCTTGCCGCTGGCGGCGCCGGGGGCGGCCCGCTGCGCCGCAAGCGGCAAGATGGGAACACGACGGAGGTCAAACTGCTGCTATCCCTCCCTCGTCTAGTAGGGGGTAAGAAGTCGTGGTAAGCTGGATTGCGTAAGTGGTCGCATCCGCAGCCGGAGACAACCGATGACGTTCCGCTTTTGCCTCGCCTCCCTCCTGCTGTCTCCGTGTCTGGCCCGCGCCGGAAGCGAAGCCGAAAAGGCTCACGCTTTTCTTGAGAAGCATTGCTACCGCTGCCACGGCAAGGACGGCTCGCTCGAAGGCGGGTTGAGCTATATCCTCGATCGCGACAAGCTCGTCTCACGGAAGAAGGTCCTTCCCGGCGACGCCCGGCAATCGCCGCTCTACAAACGTGTCGCGGGCGGCAAGATGCCTCCGCCCGACGTCAAGGAACGGCCCACGGCCGACGACGTCGAAATGCTGCGGCGCTGGATCGACGGCGGCGCGGCCAGCGCTTTTCCGTCGAACGTCGATCGTACGCCGATCCCTGAAACCGCTGTCCTCACGCTGATTCGCGACGATCTCGAAACCATCGAGAAACGCAGCCGGCGGTTCACACGCTACTTCAGCCTCGCGCACCTCGCCAATCAGGGGTTGTCGAGCGAGGAGCTTCAGACCTATCGCAACGCGCTCGCCAAACTACTCAACAGCCTCTCCTGGCATCCACGCGTAACGTTGCCGAAGCCCATTGATCCGGCAGGACTCGTCCTTCGCATCGACCTGCGCGAGTTCATGTGGGACGCCAATCTCTGGAATCGCCTCGTTTCCGAGTATCCCTATGGCGTCCTGCACGACACGGCCGCCGCTCGCTCCGCCGTCGTCGGCACCGCCACGCGCGTGCCCGTCGTGCGCGGCGACTGGTTCATCGCCACAGCCTCCCGTCCGCCGCTCTACTACGACCTGCTTCAGATTCCGACGAGCGCCACTGAACTCGAACGGCAGCTGCGTGTCGATGCCACGCAGGACATCTTGCAGGAACGTGTCGCGCGCGCCGGCTTCAATGGCTCCGGCATCTCGCGCAACAATCGCGTCCTCGAACGGCATGACTCCGTTCATGGCGCATACTGGCGGACCTATGATTTCGACGCAATTCCGCAGAACCTGATCGAACGCGATATCCTGCTGCCGGACCGCCGCAACCTCTTCGCCTATCCGATGGGGCCGGGTGGGACCGACAACACCTTCCAGCACGCCGGCGGCGAGGTCATCTTCAACTTGCCCAATGGCCTGCATGGCTTCATGCTCATCAACGCCGAGAACACGCGCATCGACAAGGGGCCGATCGCCATCGTCAGCGATCCGCGCCGGCCCGATCGCGCCGTCGAGCCGGGCGTGTCGTGCATGTCGTGCCACTTCACCGGCATCCTGCAAAAGAACGACCAGATCCGCGACCACGTCGCCAGGAACCCCAAGGCGTTTCCCGCCAAGGACGCCGAGATCATCCGCGCCCTCTATCCCGCCGCCGACAAGATGAAGTCGCTGATGGACGAGGACGCCGAGCGCTACCGCAAGGCCCTCGAAAAGACCGGCAACAAGATCAACAAACTGGAGCCGGTCT
>JBBRIK010001427.1:0-1667 GCA_038221045.1 Gemmatales bacterium | reverse complement strand
CGCGCAGCAGAGCGGATTGCCGCTCCAGGTGTCGGAGCCTTCGCCATATTGCAGGGCGGCGAAGAGGTCCGCCCGTCCGACTGCGGCGGCGACGGGGACGCCATTTCCGAGTCCCTTGCCCAACACGACGATGTCGGGTTCGAGTCCATAGGTCTCGTAGGCGAACAGGTCGCCCGTCCGTCCGAAATTTGCCTGCACTTCATCGAGAATGAAGACGACGTCGTGTTCCTGACAGAACGCTTGGAGGAGCTGGAGATACTCCTTCGGCGGATGAAAGGAGCCGCCGCCGCCAAGGTAAGGCTCGGTGATGAGGACATTGATTTGTGGCCCTAACTCCTGCCAGAGCGCGTCGAGTTCGCGCTGATAGGGGGACGGATCGAAGGCACGATTCCGCATGCTGACGTCGATGCACTCCGCCATGGGGAAGCCGATGAAGCGAACGCGCGGATCGCGATCGTGATCGCTTTCACATCCCGTGACGGCCCCGGCGAGTCCCTTCTTCCCGTGGAAGCCATAGCGTGTCGCCAGGATCGTCGTGCGTGCCGGATCGCGCGCCAGGGCGGCCCACAACGCCTTCTGAATCGCCTCCGAGCCACTTGCCGCCCACAGGATCTGTTCGAGCCGCTTCCCGCCAGGACGAGAGCCGAGCAGGCCGAGCAGCTGTCGCGACGCCTCGATCTCCACCTCGGTTACGGCGTTGTAAGCCGTCAAGGGAATGGCCGCGAAGAAGCCGGGGGGCGACACCTGACCGTTGACTGGTGCCTCGCCGGAGGCGGGCCAGCCGAGATAGCGGAGGAATCGTCGCGTCCAGCGCTGAGGATTGTGGCCGAGGTTGGAAACGAGAACACCGGAGGAGAAGTCATAGAGACGGCGGTCCTCAGGCGTCCAGTGATAGATGCCGGCACTGCGGGACAGTACGGCTTGCGTTGGGGTGTAGGTGCGCTGGGCCTTCGGTTCGAGGGAGGAAAGATGATCGCGAACGGTGTTGGACCGTCCCTCGTCGGCGTGGTGCGGCGCGTTCATAGCGGCTCCGGAAGGTTCTCACTGCTCGAGAACATGTAAGTAGGCGGGCGGCACTTCGTCCACCAGCCAGACAGCATTCGCCGTGAGGTAGAATAACGTCCCCGCCGCGTGAAGGCCAGCAGCATCTACCTCGAGAATCACGGGCTTGCCCTTCCGCTGTCCGGTCTTCAACGCCGTCTCGGGGAGCGTCGTCAGATGGACGTGGTGCCGGTCCATCTTCTGAAGCCCCTGCTCGAAAATCATCGACAGGAAGTGTTGAGCCGTCCCATGTAGAAGGAGAGTTGGCGGTTCACGCGGCTCAAGTTGGAGATCGACGTCGACGCTGTGGCCCTGGTTGGCGCGGATGAGCAGACCTGTCTCATCGAACGCGAAACGCTTCTTGTCGTTCTGTCGGACGACCTCGCCCAGTTCGCCATGAGACAACGGGACGCCCTGGCGACCGCAGGCAGCGAGCAAATCCTCGACGCTCACCCATCCTCCCTCTTGCAGTTCCAGGCCCAGCCGTTCGGGATGATGGCGGAGATGAAAACTGAGAAACTTGCTGACGCGGATGATTTGTTTCTCATCCATTGGTTTATCTCCTCGGCGTTCGCGATTAGCGAAGAGACACAGAGAAGAGACTGCGGGTTCAAGTGCGTCCTGCC
>JBBRIK010001426.1:0-1670 GCA_038221045.1 Gemmatales bacterium | reverse complement strand
TCGCTCGCAGCAGGATGCGACCTTCGGCCAGTTCGACTGTCCCGACGCCGCGACGGCCCGGCCGAGGCGGACGACCTCGACGACCGTGCTGCAAGCGTTGAATTTGCTGAATGGACCGTTCGCGATGGAGCAGGCGGAGGTGTTTGCGGCGCGAGTCCGCCAGGAGGTGGGCTTTGAAGCCTTGCTTCAGACGGAGCGAGCCTTCCTGCTGGCCCTGGGCCGAGCGCCGACCGAGAAAGAGACGCAGGCCAGTGTTGATCTCATCCGGAGGCATGGCCTCACGGCCCTCTGTCGGGCGCTGTTCAACACCAATGAGTTCGTCTACGCTGATTGAGGATCAGGACGAGACCCGCCACGCCGCAAGCGGTACAGGCATCACTTTCATCTCGTTCGTTTCTCTCCGCACAACCGTAAGAAAAACGACACGTTTCACGATCCACATCCCAGGACTGAGCCAGATCGCGCCGCGCCGACACCGATAACTCCTTTCGGAGGAAAAAACGTCGCGCCTGCTCCAACCCGCGTCATGGGGGTTCGAGGAGCGCTCGTCCCAAGCGTTGTGCCGGACAGGTTCTCCATTTGAGGACCGGGGCCGATGACAGGTCTTCCTCCCGAAGTGTTGGTGTTCAAGGGAGAACGACGATGCGAAAATACCTGGTCTGGATGGTCTGGGTGGTCCTGCTGACCTCTGCCGGTTCTCGGGTACACGCCCAGGCCGGTTACGGCTATGGCTACCAGTATCCGCAGCGGGTGGCGTATCCTCAGTGGCCCTGCTATCCGTCACAGGCCAATTACTGGCCTCAGTCGCCTCAGATGGCCTATCCCATGGCGCAGGCTCCCTGGTATCCTCCCCAGGTTGCGCAGCCTGTCGCTTATGTCCCGGTCGATCTGCGAGCGTTGAGCCGGCCCGCTGGTCCGTCGATGCCGCTCGCGGACGATTCTGGAGATAGGCCGGCCTCCGCCGAAAAGAGCATCGTCCCCGCCGGTTTCCGGCACTCCAAGCATTCCGCGCCGGCCTGTTCCTCGCCCGCTTGCGCCACCGGAGCTTGCGCCACGGGAGCCTGCCCCAATGAGGCTTGCACGCCAGGGTGTTCTCTGCCTGCGGAGACGCCGGACGCCACGGAAACGGCCTTTTCCCCGGAGCCGCTCGAGTCTTGCAAGCCGGCTCACGCATCGCCCGCCTCGTCCTTGGACGATGGAAGCCGGACGCGCGTCCCCATGCCCAAGGTCGAGACGGAACCCTGCGAAGGGGGCTTGCGAGTCGGGGCAAGTTTGCTCTATCTCAAGCCGTATTTTGAGCACAACACGGCCTTCGTGACCACGACAGGAATCGGCGGCCCTGCGCCAACCTCCTCGACGACTAGCTTTGACTACGCGTACGATCCTTCGTTGCTTGCCTGGGCGGGCTTCACCCTCGACGGCGGGTTGGGCATCCGCGGCCGCTACTTCAACCTGGATCAGAGTTCGGACCCTCTCTCCACAGTCAACCCGAGGGACCTGGGCAACGGCGTCCTTCAACTCAATCGTATCTCCCAATCGCCCTCCCTGCCCGATCCGCGCGCCTCGACGGGCGCCTCGCTGTTCGGTTCTCCAGGACTCGCGACCGCAGCCGGGGGAATCGATCAACTCCGATTCTTCAGCGATCTTCGCATCCGGACGTTCGACGCCGA
>JBBRIK010001425.1:0-1687 GCA_038221045.1 Gemmatales bacterium | reverse complement strand
GCTGGTAATTGGCGGCTTCAGCGCCATCATCGGGTTGCAACTCCGCGACCTGGCGACTGACCTCCCGAAGTATCGCAAGAACATCAAACTCAAAGCCGCCGCCCTTCGCAACCTCGGCCCTGGAGGCGTCCTCGAAAACATTCAGAAGGCCCTCAGCGAAATTCACGACGAAATGACGCGGGGGGGACAGCCCCAGAATGCCCCTCCGCCCAAACCGATGCCTGTCGAGATTCAACAGTCCGGCTCGACTCGTTTCGAGACCTTTGTCGGCCCGGTGCTGTCGCTCCTGGCCAATATCTTCCTCGTTACCATTCTTGTCATCTTCATGCTGGCGAAGCACGAGGACCTGCGCGACCGGCTGATTCGATTGATCGGCCACGGACGGTTGACCGACACCACCAAACTCCTTGAGGACGCGAGCCGGCGAGTGAGCCGCTTTTTGCTGATGCAACTGATTATCAACCTTTGCTTCGGGCTGGCGCTGGCACTCGGTCTGTTCGTGATCAACTTCCCGCAGCCGTTGCTCTGGGGGTTGCTCGTGGGAGCGCTGCGGTTCGTGCCCTACCTCGGCGGTCCCCTCGGGGCGCTGATGTTGGTCGTGCTGAGTGTAGCCGTCTTTCCGGACTGGGAGCAGGCCCTGGCGGTCATTGGCATCTTCGTGGTACTGGAGTTGGTGACGGCGAACCTGCTGGAACCGGTGTTGATCGGTCACAGTACGGGTGTCTCGCCGCTGGCCTTGCTGTTCGCGGCCGCCTTCTGGACCTGGCTCTGGGGACCGGTTGGGCTGCTCCTCTCGACGCCCTTGACCGTTTGTCTGGTATCCATTGGCCGTCATGTCCCTGGCCTGGAGTTCTTCGGCGTGGTGCTGGGCGACGAGTCGCCGCTGACCCCAGGGCAGCGCTACTATCAGCGTTTGCTGGCCCACGATCCCGATGAGGCCATCGACCTCATCGAAGAACACCTGAAGACCCATCCGCTCGAACCGTTCTACGACGAAGTGCTGCTGAGCGCCCTTGTTCTGACGCGGCGCGACGTCGAACGCGGCACCCTCTCGGCCATCGACGAGCAGGGATTGTTGCGGGAAATGAATCAAATCCTGGAAGAGGTCATCCCCTTCCGCTGTCCAGGTTCAAAGCCGGACGCTCCCGTGGTCTTCGGCATCGCTGCGGGAAATGGAGCCGACGAACTGGCGCTGTCGATGCTGAAATATCTCCTGGCAGCCGAGGGATGCCAGTTCGAGATCCTTCCCTCCGGGACGCCGACCTCCGAGATCGTGGCACGCACTGTAGCCGAGCATCCCATCGGCGTCTGCATCGCCACGCTACCCCCCGGCGGGCTGGCCGGCGCTCGCTACCTGTGCAAGCGACTTCGGGCCGAGTGTCCCAAACTCAAGATCCTGGTCGGCCGTTGGGGACAGCAAGCCGAGCTCGAGCAGACCCGCGAGCGCTTGCAAGCGGCTGGCGCCGATGCGGTGGCCGCCACGCTGCTGGAGTCACGCATCCAACTGCTGCCGCTGCTTCAGGCAGCGACTCCGCCGACCCGGCAGCGACTGCCGGCTGTCGCGGCGGAGTAACTTCTTGCTGCTTGCGGCTTAGGCGGGTTCACCTTATTGTTTGGTCCGGTGGTGTTGCCGGGAGGGCGAGGCTCCTGCCGAGCCGCAGCGAAGAGGCTCGGCAGGAGCCTCGCC
>JBBRIK010001424.1:0-1690 GCA_038221045.1 Gemmatales bacterium | reverse complement strand
CTCCAAACATCGGCCAACGGCTTCGGTCTGGTCGCGCTGTCAGCCCTGCTGGCCGATCGCGTTTATGCGGACGCTCCAGTCCCAGCGCCGCACTATCCAGCGCGGGCGAAGAACGTCATCTTCCTCTTCATGGACGGCGGCGTTTCGCACGTCGATTCGTTCGACCCGAAACCGAAGCTCGACGCACTCGACGGCAAGCCCTTCACCACCTCGACGAACCCCACCGCGAACGGCAATCGCCTCTGGCTCAAAAGTCCCTGGAAGTTCCAGCCGCGCGGAAAGTCGGGACTTCCCATCAGCGATCTGTTCCCGCACATCGCCTCGTGTGCCGATGACATTGCAGTCATTCGCTCGATGAAGGCCGATTTGCCGCTGCACTCCACCGGCGTCCTGCGCCTGCACACCGGTCTGAACAACGCGGGCCGGCCCAGTCTCGGCTCGTGGGTCAGCTATGGACTCGGCAGTGAGAACCGCAACCTGCCCGGCTTTGTCGTCCTCAGTTTCGGCGTCGTTCCCTGCGGCGGACTGGAGACCTTCTCCAATGGCTTCCTGCCGGCCAGCTATCAGGCGACGCTCTTCCACGCTGACGGTGTTGCCCTCGACAACCTTGCTCCCGCCGACAAGGACCGGCGCATCCAGCGAGCCAAACTCGACCTGCTTCGCCAGCAGGACGAGGCGTTCTCGCGCTCCCTTGGCGGAGACAGCGCCGTCGAGTCGGCGATCCGCAATCACGAGATGGCCTATCGGATGCAATCGCTCGTGCCGGATGTGCTGGACCTGGGCCGGGAGACGGAAGCGACGAAAAAGCTCTACGGCATCGACTCGAAAGTCGCCTCTCAGCGGCTCTACGGCATCCAGTGTCTGCGCGCCCGCCGGCTGGTTGAGAGTGGTGTGCGCTTCGTCGAGATCACCTGTCCGCCGGGCGCGTCGAACGGCACCTGGGACCAGCATGGCAACCTGAAGAAGGGCCATGAAAAGAACGCCCTCGACACCGATCAAGCCGTTGCCGGACTCATCAAGGACCTCAAGGCGCGCGGCCTGTTGGAGACGACGCTGATCGTCTGGGCCGGCGAGTTCGGGCGCACTCCTCATTCGGCGGGCCGCGATGGCCGCGACCATCATCCCGAGGGGTTCAGCGTCTGGCTGGCCGGCGGCGGAGTCAAGGGCGGAACGGTCCACGGCGCGACGGACGAACTGGGCATCAACGCGGTGGAGAACATTCGCACCTTCCACGACCTGCACGCGACGATCCTGCATCTGCTCGGACTCGATCACGAGAAGCTGACGTATCGCTTCGGCGGCCGCGACTTCCGCCTCACGGACGTTCATGGCCATGTCGTCAAGGAGATCCTCGCGTAGTTTCGGTTTGTGCCTCGTCGGATCATCGACTACAATTCCTCTAGCTCTCCCCCACGCCCACCCTGCCTTCTCATTCACCCTGCCGACCGAGCGCTCATGCGATTCCGAACCTTCCTGCCTCTGTTCGCCCTCGCAACCCTGCAAGTTGTGCTGCCGGATAACGCCGGCGGCGCTCCGAAGGATCCTCCGCTCTCCTTCGCAAAAGATGGCGTTGCCTTCCTCGCCAGGCATTGTGTCGCCTGTCACGGCGAGAAGGTGAAACGCGCTGACATGAGTCTGCACACCTACCGCGACGACGCCTCCCTCCTCAAGAATCGCAAGGCGTTCGAGA
>JBBRIK010001423.1:0-1697 GCA_038221045.1 Gemmatales bacterium | reverse complement strand
CGATCGTCACCTTGGGGTCATACGTCGGCGGGATCGGCGCCGCCTTGCGGCCGGTGTAATTGCCCGCGTGCTCGAAGAATTCGGTGTCGTGAGCCATCGGCATGACGGTGCAGACCCGGATCTTCTCGACTTTCTCCTCGCTCAGCTCCTGCCGGAGGGACTTGGACAGGCCCACGATGCCGAACTTTGAGGCCGCGTAGGAGGCATACAACGGGGCCGGGATCTTGCCGATGACGGAGGCGACGTTGATGAGCGTGCCGGCCCCGCGCTCGCGGAAGTGCTTCATCGCCAGGTGGCTGCCGTAGAGCGTGCCGAGCAGGTCCGTCCGAATCACCTGCTCGTGATCGTCCAGCGGTACCTGATCGAATCGTCCTATCGAGGCAACGCCGGCATCGTTGAGCCAGACGTCGAAGTGGCCGAACTTCCCGATGGTTTGCCGGGCCAGGTATTCGACTGCCTGACGGTCGCTCACATCAGTGGGAACGGCCAGAGCGTGGCCGCCCGCTGCCTCGCACTCGCGGGCCAGGTCGGCCAGGGTATCGGAACTGCGGGCGGCCAGCACCACGGAAGCGCCGCGGTTGGCAAGTTCGAGCGCGGTGCCCCTGCCGAAGCCACTGGAAGCCCCGGTGATGACGATGACCTTGTCGTAGTAGGGATTGCTGTCTGACATGAAGGAACTCCAGGATCTCATGGGTACAGAAGCGATCAACTGGACAAGTGGCTTGCAAATTTCGAGCCGGTTCGCGGAGATCCCTATCCCTGCTCGGCGTCTCGTCCCGCGGGTGCGTGTGAACGAGGAGCGAAGAGAGTTCGCCCGAGGCTTTCGCGCTTCTTGACAATCTCGCCCTGGAATGAGACAGTATTCTGCGCACCGTGTTCTCGCCCCGGTGAAATGGTCCCTCACAACTCATGTATGAACTCGTCATTGCTCCGAGCGGCTGTCTGGCACTGGTGGAGTCGTCCGCCAATGAGGCCGCGAGTGAACTTTCAAAATCCATCGTTGCCGCGTTCGCCAACAGCCCCGCGCATGGGCTGTTGCACCTGGCGACCCACGAATTGCAGGCCCGTCTGCCGTCCCCTCTGGAAGCGGTCCGGTCTTTCGCCAGCACCTATCTGACGCGGCTGTGCCAGACGCAGGGTCACGAAGCGACGAACGAGTTGCCGTCAACGCCGCCGCCGTCTGACGAGGAATTGACAGCGTGGATCATGCAGGCTCCGCCGATGACCGGCCTGGAGTATCTCCGCGTCGAAACGCTCGCCGGATGGTGGACCGACCTCGACGCGCTGGTCCACGAGGATATTCGGCATCATGCGGGCGGCGCGCAGGCTTATCTCAGCGAGAAAAATCCTCTCTGGAGGTTTGTTGGCCGGGTCACTCTGCACCTGGCCGAGAACAAACGCGATGAGGCGAACCCGTTCGCGTTCCTGGCGACGTATGTCAGCAAACTGTCGCCCCAGGGGCGCGTCCAGCACGAACCGCTAGGCCGAGCGCTGCAACAGTTCGCCGGGGCGAAGAACCGGCAAGCCCTTCTGTCGCTGCTCGTCCCCCTTCAGCGGGCGGCCGAGCGCAGCACCTTGATTCAAGAGTTGATCGATTCCGGCGACGTGTACCATGCTCTGGCGTGGTCCCCGCGTGAGGCGCACCGCTTTTTGCAGGACCTCCCCATCTTTGAAGAAAGCGGCTTGATCGTCCGCGT
>JBBRIK010001422.1:0-1699 GCA_038221045.1 Gemmatales bacterium | reverse complement strand
GTGTGGTGCGATGACGATGCACGCGCTCCGCTCCGAAGACTCCGCGTCGCGGCTAACCGGTCGATAGAACTGAACAATGAACGAATATAAGTTGAAAGAGCAGATTTGCGAGATAGGCCGGCGCATCTACGCCAAGGGCTTCGCCGCCGCGAACGATGGCAACATCACCATCCGCGTCGGCGAAAATGAGGTGCTCTGCACGCCGACGATGGTGTCCAAGGGTTTCCTCAAACCGGAGGACATCTGCAAGGTCGATCTCGAAGGCAAGCAACTCGCCGGCACGCGCCGCCGCACCAGCGAGGTGCTGCTGCACCTGGCCATCTACAAGGAACGGCCCGATATCAAGGCGTGCGTCCACTGTCATCCGCCCTATGCGACGGCGTTTGCGGTGGCCCGCGAGCCGATCCCGAAGTGCGTCCTGCCCGAAGTCGAAGTCTTTCTCGGCGAGGTGCCGATCGCGGACTACGAGACGCCGGGGACGCAGAAGTTCGCCCAGACCATCCTGCCCTTCGTGCGCGATTGCAACACGATCATTCTCGCCAATCACGGCACCGTCACCTTCGGGCCGGATCTCGAACAGGCGTACTGGAACAGCGAGATCATCGACGCTTATTGCAAGATCCTCATGCTGGCGAAGACGCTGGGACGGGTGAACTACTTCAGCGAACAGCAGACGCGCGAACTTCTCGACATGAAGAAACGCCTCGGCTACGATGACGTGCGCTTCCGCGACCCAGGTTGCGACCTCTGCGGCGAGTCGAGCTTCAACGAACGCTATGAGGCCGAGACCCCCGAGCCGCACGCCTTCCCGCTGCCAGGCCATAATGGCCGAACGGTGAAGACGGACGACCTCGACGGCCTCGTCGATCTCATTACTGAGCGTGTGATGGCCGCGCTGCAAGGGGCGGGCGTTTGAGCGTTTGCAGTGCGATTTTGTAATCCTTTCGAGGGTAGGCGACTCATGGCATCGTCCCGCTCGCACCTGGCGGGCCTGATTTCGACGCTTGTGCTGCTGACGCTGTTTGTGGCCTTCGGCATTGCCTCCCTGGTCCTGGCGCTCGCGGGAAACTGGGACGAGTATGGCGTCGCCTTGACGCTGACGCTGAAGATCATGTGGGGGACGTGGTTCGTCGCGACGGCGGCGACGATCCTGACCTTCGTGACGATGTTCGGTTGGCACTTCCGCAAGCTGCGTCCCGGCCAGGGGCCGGCCGCGCTGGCGCGAGCGCTGGCCGCCCAGATCAAGCCCGCAGCGTGGTTCAAACGCGGGCCGACCAGCTTCACGATCACCGTCGTGCTGGTGTCGCTGTTCGGCGTGGCCGTGCTCGCCTCGGTGCTGATCTGGATCATCGGCGACTGGGAGGCCCATCGGCCGCCCCTGGTGCTGTCGCTGAAGATCGTCTGGGGAGCGTGGTGGGTGCTGTGTATCGTCACGGTCCTCATCCGCGTCGCCCTGTTCGGCAAGGAACGCCGAAAGGCCGCCCAGGCGCAGGCGGAGCTTGGCCCTCGGCCAGAGCTTGAGAGCGAGGAAGCGGACGAGTTCGCGGAACCACAGCGGAATGAGCCGGGTCCGACCGAGCCGGCCACGGGAAATACACCATGAAAGTGACCATTGTCGGCGGCGGCGGACTTGTCGGCAGCATGACCGCCTTCGCCCTTCAGTGCGGCGGCGTCGCCAGCAATATCTGTCTCGTCGATG
>JBBRIK010001421.1:0-1702 GCA_038221045.1 Gemmatales bacterium | reverse complement strand
ACGCCGCCTTCCTCGACCAGGAAAACGACCAGGAACTTCACGCCGACGATCTCAAGGTCTGGCTGCTGCCTCAGCCGGCACCCAAACCAGGGGAGACGCCCAAACCCGTGACCCCACCGGCAGGCGGTGGGACTTCCCCCGCACTCCAGGGTTCGCGCCGGCCGCATCATTTGATCGCCCAGGGACACGTCCGCACCCGCTCGAAGGAATTCAACATCACCGAGGCCCAGCGCTTCGTCGTCTGGTTCATCGATGCTCCTCCAGGGACGCCCGTCCCTGCCGTGCGACCCGCGCCCGGTCAACCGGTCAATCCCACGCCGCCTCCTGCCATCGCCGGAAGCAAGCCTGTAGGGAATCCCGCGAAGCCGGCGACGCCCCCGCAGGCAGAAGCCAAACAGCCGATCAATCTGAAGGCGGTCGAGGTGGAAGCCCACGTCCTGCGCATCGGCGACAAGTCGCAGCTGCAGAAGATGCGCAGCCAGGGGGCGGTCCATGTCGTGCAAGCGCCGGCCAAGAAGGGCGAGAAGGGCGTCGATATCATCGGCGACACCCTCAACCTGACGGCCTTTCCCGAGGGCAATTTCCTCGTCGTGACCGGTGACGTGGCCCGCGTGGACACGGACAAAATGCTCATTCTGGGACCCGAAGTGAACGTCGATCAGGTCGCCAACAAGGCCTGGGTCAACGGACTCGGGGCGATGACGATTGACAGCGAGAGCGACCTGCAGGGCAACAAGCTGAAGAAGCCCGCGCCGCTCACGATTCACTGGAGCCGCAACATGGTCCTCAGCGGCCGGCAAGCGTTCTTCCAGGGCAACATCCAGGCCGATCAGGAGAACGCTCGCCTGACCTGTCAGGAACTGCAAGTCCTCTTCGACAAGCCGATTTCCCTGCGCGAGGCCCAGAAGGAGAACGATCGCTCGAAGGTCAGCAGCCTGGTGTGCGACAAGTCCGCCCGAGTCGAGGAGCAGATCATCGAGAAGGGGCAATTCATGAAGTACACGCTCCTCATCGGAACCACGATCCACTACGACAACGAGGCCGGCAAGGTAGAGACGTCCGGTCCCGGCGAATTGCGCACTCTCCAGCGCGGCGGCGATGGCCCAGGGTTGGAGGCACAGCCCAAACAGCCCCAGAAGAACGTCAAGAAAGACAAGGACAAGGACAAGGACGAGATGAAGTTGACTTACGTCAACTTCCTCATGAACATGCATGGCTATCGCAAGAAAAACCTGGCTATCTTCCGCTCGAACGTCCGGGTGCTGAATCTGCCGGCGGACAACCCGCGCATGGAGATCGACTTCGACAAGATGCTGGAGAAACTCCCCGAGGGAGCGCTGTATTTGCGTTGCGATGAGTTGCGGGTATTGTCGCGACCGCTGCCGTCGGGCAAGTCGAGTCAGGAGATGGAGGCCACGGGCCGGGTGACGGTGACGTCGAACGAGTTCCGCGGCGAGGCGGACCGAGTGACTTACGACGAGGAGAAGGATCAAGTGATCTTCGACGGCCGCGGCGGCCCGGCAACGCTCTGGAAGTTCAAGCCGGGCCTTGCCCCGCAGACGATCTCAGGCAAAAAGATCATCTACTCGCGCCGCACCGGCGAACACAAGGGTGAGGGCGTTACGATCCTCTCGCAGTAGTAGCATTTCCGCGATGGTTAGCCGCGACGCGGAGTCCTCGGAGCGGAGCGTGTGGCGCGATA
>JBBRIK010001420.1:0-1705 GCA_038221045.1 Gemmatales bacterium | reverse complement strand
CGGTGTCAGTGGGAGCGTGTCAAGGAAGAAATGAGAATAAGTGTGGGAAACTCCGCCGCCCTCCGAAAACGGAGCGCCGCTTGCCTCCGCCTCGCATGGAGGGGATAATAGATTTCTTGCATCCCTCGTCCCCCTCCGTGCGTACAGGGATAAGGAATCGTACTCGCTTTTATTCCCTACTTCGTATCTGCGTGGAGGTGCCTCGTGAATTCTCGAGTGCTGAGAACGGCCTCCTGGTGTCTCGTCTCCCTGGTCCTGTCGGCCGCCGTGCTATTGCTCGGCTGCGGCAAGAACGCGACGCCGGACATCGTGGACATCCATGACGATGACGTGGACGACAAGCTCGTCGCCGGCCCGCCGCTGTTTGAGGACGTGACCGCCAGGAGCGGCATCAAACACGTCTACCACAACGGCGAGGAGGCCAATCACCTGGCCATCCTCGAATCGCTCGGCGGCGGCGTCGGCCTCATCGATTTCGATGGCGACGGGTTGTACGACGTCTTTCTGCCCGCCGGCGGCTACTTCGACAAGAAGGTGGCCCTGCCGAAGCCCGGCGGCGACAAACGCGAACCGGTCAAGGACTGCGGCATTCACGGCCATCCCTGCAAGCTCTACAAGAACCTCGGCAACTTCCAGTTCAAGGACGTCACCGATCAGGTGCTGCGCTTCAAGGGCGAGTGGCCCTTCAGCCACGGGGCCGCCGTCTGCGACTACGACAACGACGGCTGGCCCGATCTGCTCGTCACCGGCTACGATCGCCTGATCCTCTTTCACAATGAGAAGGACCCCGACGACCCCACCAAGCGCCTCCTCGTCGATGTAACCGAAAAGGCCGGGTTGAACGTCAAGGGCTGGAGCAGCAGCGCTGCCTGGGCTGATTTCGACGGCGACGGTTATGCCGATCTGTTCATCTGCTACTACGTCGATTGGTCGTTCAACAAGCATCCGCAGTGCTACTACGACGGCCGAACGCCGGACGTCTGTCCTCCCAAGAGCTTCAACGGCCTGCCGGATCGCGTCTTCCGCAATAATGGCAATGGCACCTTCACCGACGTCAGCAAGGATTGCGGCCTCGCCTCCGCGGGTCCGAACTCCGACAAGGGCCTCGGCCTCATTGTGGCCGACCTCAACAACGATGGCCGGCCCGACGTCTACGTCGCCAACGACACGGTGGACAACTACCTGTATGTCAACCAATCGAAGCCGGGCAAGATCAAGTTCGTCGAGCGCGGCTTCCTGAGCGGCACCGCTCGCGATGCCCGGGGACTCGAGAACGGAAGCATGGGCGTTGACGTCTCCGACCACGATGGGCGCGGGCTGGCGTCCATCTTCGTGACGAATTACGAGGGGGAGCAGCATGCCCTGTATCACAACGACTGGAAACCCGGCCTGAACCCGGTGGACCAACTCTTCTTTAGCCATGTGTCCAAGAACTCGGGCATCGCGGCCATCGGCCTGGTCTACGTCGGCTGGGGCTGTGGCTTCGTCGATCTGGACCATCACGGCTGGGAGGACCTGCTCATCATCAACGGCCACGTCATCCGCTTTCCGACCAGCGAGGGCGTGACCAAGCCGCAGCGGCCCGTCCTGCTCCGCAACAAGGGCAACGGCACCTTCAAGCAGATCACCTCGAAGGGCGGACCCTTCTTCCAGGACAAGTATCAGGGCCGAGGCGTCGCGCTGGGCGACCTCAACAACGATGGCA
>JBBRIK010001419.1:0-1706 GCA_038221045.1 Gemmatales bacterium | reverse complement strand
GTCTGGGAACTCCCAGTCGAAAGCGTACTCAAGGCGGGGATCAGCCTGCTGCCGTTGGCGCCGATCAGCGCGGTACGACAGAATGAACTGCCGGCCGTCATCAAACGGATGAAGCAGCGGCTGGAGGCGGAACCCGACCAGACGACAGTCGCGGAACTGTGGACGGCGACAAAGGTCTTGCTGGGTTTGCGCTATGCGGCAACGATCGTCGAACAACTACTACAAGGAGTCCGTGCCATGAAAGAATCGACGACCTACCAGGCCATCAAGGAGGAGGGGCGGGAGGAGGGGCGGGAGGAGGGCCGGGAGGAGGGGCGGCTGGAGGAGGTCCGCGCGGACATTCGCCGGCTCGGGGAGCGGAAGTTCCGGAGTTCACTGCCAAAGCATGTCCAAACCACCCTCGAGGGCATCCTGGATCTGGAGCAACTCAAGCAGTTGCTGGAGCGGATTCTGGAGACGGAAACCTGGGATGAACTCATGGTACGGCCTGCCGCCCCAGCACGTCCGGCGCGGAAGAAAAAGAAGTAAGGGGATCTGCCCCTGTTCCCCGCCTCTTTCCCATCTCTTGAAGGAGCAGTGGCCATGAGCGAGCATTCCGAGATTGAATGGACCGACGCAACTTGGAATCCTGTAAGGGGTTGCACCAAGATCAGTCCAGGATGTACCCACTGCTACGCTGAGACGTTCGCCGAGCGATTCCGCGGCGTCCCTGGCCATCCCTACGAACAGGGCTTCGATCTTCGCCTCGTCCCTCACAAGCTCGCCGAGCCGCTCCGCTGGAAGACGCCGAAGATGATCTTCGTCAACTCCATGAGCGATCTCTTCCACAAGGACGTTTCCACCAGCTACATTCTCGCCGTCGTGGACGTCATGCGCCGCGCTAACTGGCACACCTATCAGGTCCTTACCAAGCGCTCCGAACGCCTGCGCGACCTGCTCCAGACTGACCTGCGCGAGGCCGCCGGCGAGCCGCAGATCTGGTGGGGCGTCAGCGTCGAGAACCGCCGCCACGGTCTGCCTCGCATCGACCACCTGCGTGCAGCGCCGGCCTGCACCCGCTTCCTCTCCGTCGAGCCGCTGCTGGAAGACTTGGGGCCGGTCGATTTGGAAGGCATTCACTGGGTCATCGCCGGCGGCGAGAGCGGCCCTGGCGCCCGGCCGATGCAAGCCGAATGGGTGCAGTCGCTCCGCGATCAGTGTGCCGCGGCGAAGGTGCCGTTCTTCTTCAAGCAGTGGGGAGGCGTCCGCAAAACGAAAGCCGGACGCCAACTCGACGGCCAGACTCATGACGCCATACCCGGTCGTGTCGAGTTGCCGGTGCTGTCGAACGAACGCCGGCTCGAAGCGATTGCCGAGGTGGGGGCGGCCGATTTCCTCCGCTTCGCCGTTGGTGAGGCGGACCTGTTCACACCGCGCTGAATGCTTGCTGACCAGGCCGCACGCATTTCAAGACGAGGGTCAACGGGAGGCAGCGAGTTCGACGGAACCATTCGATTGTATCCTGCCGCGAAACGTCCGCAAGGAATTGCATTACGGTCAAGAGGGAGGCCACAGGCCTCGCGGGTGTGGCATTCGTTCTCCTCTGTTGGATAGGCGAGCGGGGGCCCGAAATGGCCCCGGAGTTGTAAAAACCCGGCCCATAAAGGCCCCCCGCGGCCGGCGAAGCGGCCTATAGCCCCCAGTAGAAATATTATGTCACAAATTGA
>JBBRIK010001418.1:0-1711 GCA_038221045.1 Gemmatales bacterium | reverse complement strand
ACCTTATTCGCGTGAAGATTCATCCGCCTCACGAGTAGGGTGGTCCCCATGATCCAGATTAAATGCCCGAAATGTCAGATGCTGATGCAGACGGACGACAGCGCGGCCGGCCGAGTCATCGCCTGTCCGAGGTGCGGCCAGCAGATGAAACTGGGCGCGTCGCCCGCCGCTCCTCCGCCCGTACCGACCCTGCGCGTCGAGCCGCTCTCTCCGTTTGTCGATCCCCCGCCTCCGCCCCCGGTCGTGAGCGATCCATTCGCGGAAATAGGCTCGTCCGCGCCCGCCGCCCTCGCGGCGGACAACGACCTGTCCTTCGGGCAAATGGTCGAAGAGGCGAAGAAAGAGGACACGACCAATCGCGTTGGAGACCTGTGGGCGGAAGTGCCGCTGCCGCTGCCGGACGAGGTCGAGAGGCTGGGAGAGCCGATCGACGCCTTCCGCAGTGAGGGCCGAAGCCGGAAACTCAACCGCTTCAGCTTCCCGGCCCTCGCCATCTGGGCCGGCGTGGCCGGCACGGCGATGGTGATCGCCTTCAGGACCGGCAAAGCCCAGCCCGTCCTGATTGTCCTGGTCCTCAGTGGAGTGTCTCTGGTTGTGCTGCTGGCGGTGAGCTTTCTCCAGGTCGGCCTGGTATTGCTCCTGGCGCGCACCTACCGCATCCTCGTCTTTCGGGACGCACTGGTGTATCAGGCCGGCAAGCGTTTCCAGGTCATCCCCTGGGAGGCGATTGAGTTCGTCGATTACACGGCTTACACGGACGTCCAGGGCGGCGTCACGCGAATTCGGCACTCGCTGGTCGTTGCCACGGATGATAGAGGAAAACCCTTGCATCTCCACGAAGAACTGATCGGCGTCGATCGGCTCGCCGCGCTGGTCCTCGACCACGCCACGCGCCGGCAACTGGGACCGGCCCTGGAGACCGTGCGCAGAGGCCAGGCACTGGTGCTGGGCAAGTTCCGTCTCGACTCAAAGGGACTAACCTACCGGGAAGAGACGTACCGCTGGGACGAGTTCGACCAGTGCGTCTGCCGCAAGAATCGTCTCTGCTTTCGGCTCATTGACGAAGACGACTACTGTATCGAGATGGACACGGCGAAAGTGCCTCGGGCGTTCCTGGTCCTTGCCGTCGCCAGGAATTCCATCCCGGAGGACTACTGAAATACAGCAGAGTTCCGCCGCACTCGGAACCCGCCGCCTCATTCGGTGACATACACCTGTGGGCGCCGCAGCACAAACTCGGGCTGCTGGCTGGCGTAACCGCGTTGCTGCTGCTCCGCGACCAGGAGCGGCCCCATCCCTTCGACGCGGCGAGTGCCGACGCGCTCGTGGATCGCCGGACTGTACGCCGAACCGATCACGGCGTCATAGGGATGAATGCCGTGCCGAAGCAGGGCCGACTGCACCTTGCGCGACTGCACCTCGACCGAGTCCGCCCAGCGTGCCAGCGACTGAATCTCCTCAACGCTCATCGTGTCGCCGGCCTTGGGCCGCGCCGCCGTCAAATGCTCCAGGTCCTGACCGATTTCCAGCAGTTCGTTCAGCAGCGTCAGACTGACGCGCTTTTCGCCGTGGACCTCCTTGCGCAGTTGCTGATACGCCTTCTGCGTTTCCTCGACGAAGCCGCGGAAGCTGTTCTGCAGGGCATCGCGAACGGCCTTCAACTCCCCGGTGAAGACCTTGTGCTCGCGCTGATTGCGTTCGCTCAACTGGA
>JBBRIK010001417.1:0-1712 GCA_038221045.1 Gemmatales bacterium | reverse complement strand
CATTCCAGGTCGAGCGTCTTTTCCAGGGAAGCGATCGCTCGCGGAGTGCGATCGCGCAGCGCCGCCACTCGCGCCGCGAGCCGCCAGAGCTGGGCATCGTTCGCCGTCTCCTTATCGCCAAGCAGACCCTCGATCAACTCGTCGGCCCGGTCCAGCCGGTTGACACGGCAGAGGGATGCGATGGCCGCCAGTTTCTCACGTTTACCGAGGAAGGGCTGTTTCAGAACATCGTCGAGTATCTCGCTGGCGAGGTCATTGCTGCCGATATTCTCGCACCGCTCCGCGACGGCCAGGGCAGCAAGGGCATCCTTGCGCTTGAGGAAAACCTCGATCGTTTCCAGCAGCGCGGCGCGGAATCCGCCTGGCCGGAGAGCGTCGCGAAAGGTGTCGTCGAACGAAGGGAGCCGGCCCTCGGCGAGCGACTGGCGATAGCGCGCGAGAAAGACCTGCTTCGCCTCCTCGGTCCGGCCCGTCCGATACAGTCCCCGCGCCCACTCGTAGTTCGCCGCGTAGCCCAGTTGCGGAACGTCGCGCAGGGCAAGACTCAATTCCTTCAGCACATCGCAAGTGAACCAATCCGAACGCGAACGGAGGTTTGGCGAATCGAAGATGGTGGCGAACACTTCCGTCAAGTGCCAGAGCAGGACGGGTGACTTGCAGGAACGGATCGCTTCACGGCAGCGTTTCTCCGTTTTGCTGCTGAGTTCTCCTTGCCGCTGGGTCAGCTCGAACAACTCGTTCAGGGCGGTCAGGCGCGACAGGAAATCGAACGCGATTGGCTCCTTCTCGTCGCTACGTTTCCGATGCTTCCCGGTGACGGCGACACGCTCCAGATACGCGAAGAGGGGATCGGCCGACTTCTCGGCCGGCATCAGTCCGTCGAGGGGTAGGCCTGCTGCGACGGCCAGCACGAGCAGGCCGGGCCTGCGGTCGCCGCGAGCGTGAAAGCCGATCCCAATCATCTCGGCAAGGCTTTGTGGTTTGCTGACAAGCGCGCCGGCCAGCATGGCCCGGGCCATATCCTCATTCGTCTCCTTCTGGTCGTACTTCGGCGCAGCGCGGGAGACGCTCTGGACGTGCTCGAAAGTCCGCCACGGCATCGGCAACAGCACGAGAGTGCGAACGTCGGGCTTCAACTCCGGTGTGGCGTCGGTTGGGTGCGCCTCGATGGCCACGCGCTGAAGGAGTTTCTTTCCATCGCGGCTGAACAGCTTCTTCTCGGTGAACTTACCCGTCCTGTCGAAGACGAGATGAAGGACGAACCGGCCGTGATGCGGCAGCACGGCAACGGTGGAATCGCCCTGCATCATGAGGTCCGCGTTAGTCGCCAGGTCGTCGGCGGACGGCAATAGAGCGGGGATCGCCTCGAATGCCGCCAACCGGTGAGCGCGGTCGAGAGTCCGTTTCGCTCCCAGGCCGATCTCGGGATAGAGGTGCAGCAGCGTCTTGCCGTCGCAGACGACGATCTCACGCAGGCCGGCCGGTAACGTGCGTTCCCAGCGATGGCGGCCTGCCCCATTGAAGACGATCGGGAAGGCATCTTGCTCGGCGTTGCCGGGGACAGTGGCCGTCTGCCAGCCTGCGGCGCGAGCCTTCTCAATGAGTGTGCGAGTCCGTTCGTCAATCCGTCCGCGCGCGCGAGCGCGCGCTGGTTCCGCTTCGGCCTCGAGGACGGCCTCCACGTCGGCGTCCGTCGTATTCAGGCCGGGAGC
>JBBRIK010001416.1:0-1714 GCA_038221045.1 Gemmatales bacterium | reverse complement strand
TCAAGCCGCCCGAGAAGCCTATTACCGAACGACTCCAGTTGCCCGCCGACCTCCCAGGCAGCAGCGTGGAACGTCTCAAGTTGCCCGAAAAGAAAGCGGAGCGCGAGGAGGCAATCAAACGCCTCTTCCCGGTCCTGCCGGCCCTCCCCGAGCGAGTCCAGCCCGCTCCCGGACCCGACGGCAACCCGCTCACGCTGGCCGACCTTCGCCAGATCGCCTTCTCACGCAGTCCCCTGATCCGTCAGGCCATCGCCAGCGTCGAGGCGTCGGAAGGCGTCGCCATCCAGGTCGGTCTCTATCCCAATCCGCGCATCGGCTATGTGGGCGACAGCATCAATCAGGGCAACACGGCCGGCTCGCACGGCGGCTTCGTCGAGCAGACCCTCAAGACCGGCCACAAGCTGCAAATCGCTCGCGCCTCCGCTCTCGTCGATGTGGAAATCGCCGAGTACAACCGTCGCCGGGCCGAGAGCGATTTGACGACGCAGGTGCGCCGAAACTATTTCGGCATCCTCGCCGCCGAGCGCTCGTTCACGATCGCTCGCGCCCTCGCGTCTCTTGCCACGGATGTTTACAACTACCAGGTGGCTCGTCTACGCGGAGGCGAGGGGGCCGCCTACGAGCCGCTTCAGGCGCGCGTGCTGGCCATGCAGGCGCGGGGCGCTCTGCTGCAATCCCAGAACCGCCTGCTCGCCGCCTGGCGTCAACTGGGAGCGACCCTGAGCATGCCGAAGCTCGTTCCGACGGCCCTGGCCGGCAACCTCGATGGCGACGTTCCCCATTTCATCCCGAACGACGTCCTCACGCGCGTCCTCACGAGCCATACGGACGTTCTGATCGCGGAAGCCGGCATCAATCGAGCGCAGTTGAACCTTCGACTGGCTGAAGTGACCCCTCGCCCCGACGTCGATCTGCACTATCAGGTGCAGTACGACAAGACCGCCCAGCCCAACAACGCGATGCACGGCGTCAGCGTCGGCTTTCAGTTGCCGCTCTGGAATCGCAATCAGGGCGGCATCCGCGAGGCCCAGGCCAATCTCGCCCGTGCATCCGACGATCCCGAACGAGCCCGCAATGAGTTGACTGTGCAGGTGGCCGCCGCTTATGAGCGGTACGATAACACGCGCGCTCTGGTGCTGCTGTATCGCGATCGGATCCTTCCCGATCAGGTGCGAGCCTATCGCAGTCTGTACTTCCGCTACTCGACCGAGAAGCCGGACGATCTGAACTTCAACGACGTGGTGACGGCCCAGCAGACGCTGGCCGACGCGATCCGCTCCTACATCGAAGCCATCGGCGGGCTGTGGGAGTCGGTGGTTGAGATTGCCAACCTGTTGCAGGCCGATGACCTCGACGCGGCGGCAAGTCCTGGGTCGAACGATCAATGCCCGGTCCCGGCACTGGACCCGCTGCCGCAGCCGCGGAAACAAGAACAGTCGATGGCCGACCCTGCACCGCCCGCGATCAAGCGAATGGAGTATCGGGAGGAGGCAAGCCAGAGCAGGCGACCCCAGCGGGTGTCCTTCTCAGTGATGCAGCCCCTCGGTGGGAAAGCGAGTCCGAGATAGTGCCAGGGGCCACACGCGCCAGGGGCGCACAGCAACGCCAGGGGTTGACACCCCGCCGCCTGCCAGGGGTTGACACCCCTGGCTATTGACGGGCGCTCCTTCAGGGCGAGTCTTCAGCCCCAACGGGGCGGCAGTCAATAGCCAGG
>JBBRIK010001415.1:0-1719 GCA_038221045.1 Gemmatales bacterium | reverse complement strand
GCCCGTAAGCTCGCCCGGCGGTTGAGTCATGGTCAAGCGCACCTTGTTCGAGGGCAGGTCCCACAGACGGACGATGCCGTCGAGTCCGCCGCTGGCCAGAGTCTTGCCATCGGGAGAGTACGCCACAATCAGAACCGGCTGGTCGTGCGTCAACTTCGCCGACTGCTTGCCGCTGGCGACATCGAAAAGCAGAACGTGACGCACGCCGCCCTCGTTCCAGTCGCCGCCGCCGACGGCCAACTGTTTGCCGTCCGGCGAGAAGGCGACGGTGTGGAATCGCACCAGGTCTCCCTCCAGGGATCGAACGAGCGCTCCGGTCGCGGTATCCCACAACTGCACTTTCTTCGTCTCGGTCGCCGTGGCCAGCAGTTTGCCGTCCGGCGAAAAGGCCAGCCGGGCGGCGCTGTCGAGCGCGATCGTCCTCTCTTCGCGGCCGCTGGGGACCTGACGCAGACGGACCACATGGTCCCAGCCGCAAGAGGCCAGCCGTTTGCTATCGGGTGACAGAGCGACGGAAGCGATACCGAGTTTCTCTGGGATGGCGAAGAGCGGCTCGCGCCGTGCCAGGTCCCAGAGACGAACCTCGCCGGGACGATCCCACCAGCCGAGGCCAGCGGCGAGATAGCGGCCATCGCGCGAGGTGGTCACGCACCAGACGTCGCTTTCTCCTCCGAGCAGGTTGACGCCATTATTCTCGAACCCGGCCGGTTCCTGAGCGGGGACCGGCACGGCGGGCTTCTCGATCTCGTTCTTTGCCGGTGCGGATTCCGCCTTTTGGGGCGCGGGGCGGGCGCGTGTCGGCAACACGGGCAGAAGGCAAGCGAGCAGCAGGACGAATATCCTGCCGGCAGGCGGCATGTTCTTGCGATGCGTACGGTCCATGATGGCGATCAGCCTCCTTTTCAGCATCTCGACTCGTCCCAGGCCGCTTGCGGTCGAAGGAATGGCAATGGGGGCCGCGAGAAAATCAATCGTTTCGAGGATCGCTCCCGCATAGGCTCGTGCCGGCAACTGATCGACGACCCAGGCATCGCAGCATTCTTCCTCGCAGGCGCGCATCCTGGCGCGCACCCACCACGCCAGGGGACACCACCAGTACAGCGCGACCGCGAGCAACTCGAACCAGCGAACCCAATGATCGCGGCGGCCGATGTGGGCCAACTCATGAGCGAAGAGCGAGGCCCCGCCCTCGTCATCGAGCCGGCCCAGCAGATCGCGCGGAAAGTAAAGTCTCGCGCGGCCGAACGCGGCCCAGATCAACGGCGGCAGCGGTCCCGGCAGCAGCCACACTTCAGGAGCGTGTCGCAATCCCATGACGGCGGCCAACTCCGCAGCCTGTCGCTGGAGCGCTTCCGGCGCGCGCTCGCCATGCCGCAACAGACGATGAAAACGCAGCAGCCCCCACAGGCTCCACCCCAGACAAAATGCCGCCCCGCCCAGCCATAATCCTGAGAGGCTCTCGACCCAGGGAAAAGAGGCTGTTTGCTCGAGGCGTCCTTCCTCGACGGCAGCTTCTTCTTGCGCGTCCTCGGCGACGTTCCACGTCGTCCTGACAACAGGCTTCCCCGACGGCACCGCCCGAATCACCAGACGTGCGGGCAGGGGTGGATTGGCGGGTTCCACGTTCGTCTCAAATCGCGGGACGTCGCCGGCCCATTCGGCAGTCACCGTTTGATCGGCCACAAACGTAACGGCTTGCTCATTGAGCCCCGACTTCTA
>JBBRIK010001414.1:0-1720 GCA_038221045.1 Gemmatales bacterium | reverse complement strand
GTGATGTCAAAACGGATCGCCGAGTGCTGCGTGGCGGCTCGTGGGACTACGTCGCGAGGGGCTGCCGTTCGGCCGGCCGCGGCAGCGACGCGCGCGGCAACCGCGACAGCGTTGTCGGTTTCCGTGTGGTGTTGCGTGTCGTCGTGAGGACTCCCTGACTCCGCTATCTGTTCGATTATGCCTTGGGTTGCCGGAGTGAAGGAGAAAGCTTCCCACTTTTCACTCCGAGCAGGCGGAGACAGGGACGGGATAGAGGTATCCGCCCTCAACGCCCACGCTGCCGAGAAACGGAGCGGCATAGCGGATGCCCCCCTTCCCCGAGTAACGCTGCTGAATTTCCAGGGCGGCACAGGCCAGCGGATGGTCCGCGCCTATCAGCTTCACTTGAAACACGTCGAAATTGGGGTTGCGCAATTGCTGCGACAGCCGAAAGACCTCTGCATAGCCCAACTCGATATTGGTCCCGTTAATGCGGTCCGTCGCGACATAGAGAGCCCACGGCTCCTCGGGGAGTTTGAGCCAGAAGGCGGTTTTCACAGGGGCAAACGGATCGAACAAGTGAAGGAACTCCGCTCCTGCTTCGATCTGTTCGCTCACCAGCGTGCTCGAATCCATGGCATCACCCCATTGATTGGATCGTTGACTGCATTGAAGAGCTTTTCGGCGTCCGATTGAGTTTTTTGTTCGTAGCGGCTCTTCTCGGACCAATCCTTGACAAGGAGCCAACTTGTCGCCAGGAGCGGATTTGCGGCCCCATCGGCGTTCCGAATGTTCTCAAGAGCGGCAAGTTTGACCAACTCCTCCAGGTTGTGCGTCCAGCATCTCTCGAGGAAGCGCCGTTCCTGATAAATCACCCTGGCCGCAGTGCTCAGGACGTGAGCAAGCACACAGGACTTAAGGCCACATTCGACCGCGTATCCGACCAGATAATAGGCACCGGACCACCTGCCATCCGTGAGGAGAGTCTGCGCGTCGAGAATCCTGTCCTCGGCAAGTTGCTGCAACTCAGCCCTGATCATCGTCGCGGCTCCGCTAACTGCATACTCGGTTCCATCTCGGCGCATTCATTCTGAAACCGCTCCCTATGATACCATCGGCAATGAGGAGTGTCGATCAAGTGATCTCGTCGCATCAGCTTCGCGAATGAGGTACCTCCAGTCGCTCTGGGAACACCGCATGTCGATGGACGCATTCGTCAGCCGCCGCGAGGAAATGCGGCAGGAGTTCTTCGGCAAACTCTTCCTCCTCGGCGGCTGGATTGGCGGCACCGACACCTACAAGCGCACCATGTGGGCCGCCGTTCCCGACATCGCTCGCGCTCGTGCCGGCTACTCGCTCACCATGCGGCGAGGCGTACCCGAACCCGGCGCGGGCAATCAACTCATCATGGCCGGCCATGAGGCCATGCTCGCTCAGTGGTTCCATCGACCGCTCAAACGCGCCGACATCGAGCTGGCGATGCAGTGGTACAGCGAGCATTCGGCCGTCAAGGTCTTCCCGCGCGAGTTGTGGCAGTCCATCCTCGACAGTCAACAGGGCGACGACATCGCGTTACCCATTGACGTCTGGGGATTTCCCGGCGGCCAGACGTTCCTTGCGGGCATGCCGTGCCTGTTCTTCGAGGGGGTCGGCGGAGCGATCTCGTATCTCGAGCCGGCCATGTGTCGCTACTTTGCCCCGGTCATCCAGGCGACGAAGGCCCGGTTGATGAAGCAGGTGA
>JBBRIK010001413.1:0-1721 GCA_038221045.1 Gemmatales bacterium | reverse complement strand
CCCAAAGTTGAATTAGGAATCATTTGACAATTATCCGAGCTCTTCTGCCCCTCGGGACCGATGCTCACCGCGCCCTCCTGGACCTTTCGCCGCGCCTCGTTCCCGCTTCCCGCCAGTTGGAGTGCCAGGACCAACTTGGCTAGCGGCAGGTTCCCATCCTTCAGGATCCACACCGGAACGGTGACACGCTCGATCTCATCGGGATCCTCCTTATTCGAGAACTGCTTCTCCCACTGGGCCTGGGCATGCGCGGCAACTTCTGCTCCATGATAAAACGTGACGATGTCGCGCCCCAGCGTTTTCTTCGCGTCCATCGGATGACCGGCGAGCAAGGCGGTCACTTCCTCGGCGGGCCGATCCGTCAGTAACTCGAACCACTCGCGCATCAGGCTGTCGGCGATGCTCATGGTCTTGCCGAACTGCTCCTTCGCGGGTTCGCCGACGCCGATGTAGTTGCCGACGCTCTTGCCCATCTTCTTCTGGCCGTCGAGGCCGCGCAGGATTGGCATCGTCAGACAAACCTGTGGCTCCTGGCCGGCGTCCGTCTGAAGGTGCCGGCCGACCATCAGGTTGTAAAGCTGTTCGCTGCCTCCGAGTTCGACGTCGGCCTTGATCTCGACGCTGTCGCGGCCCTGCATCAACGGATAGAGACACTCGCTCACATAGATCGGCGCGCCGGCCTTGATGCGCTTGGTGAAGTCATCGCGCTCCAGCATCCGCTGCATGGTGATCTGTCCGGTCAGGGCGAGAACGTCGGCGAAATTGAACTTGCTAAACCAGCAGCCATTGCGGCGGACCTCGGCCTTATCGATGTCGATGACGCGAGCAATCTGCGCCAGATAGCCGAGGGCGTTCGACTCGATCTGTTCGACGGACAGTCCTTTGCGCGATTGATCGCGGCCGCTGGGATCGCCGACCATCGCGGTGTAGTCGCCGATGATGAGGACAGCCTTGTGTTCCAGTTCCTGGAACAGACGCAGCTTGCGAAGTGGGACGGTGTGGCCGAGGTGAACGTCGAAGCCGGTGGGGTCGATGCCGTACTTGATCCGGAGGGGTTCCCCGGACTTGAAACTGCGTTCGAGTTTCGTCCGCAGCAAGTCCTCCGGGACGATCTGATCGACGCCACGACGGATCAACGCGAGTTGTTCCTCGACGCTCCTCACGGCTTAATCCCTCTTGCCGCTTGCGGCGTAGCGGTCTTCGTTCCTAAACCGTTTGCGGCTCACGAATACATCTGAAAGCGTCCCACCGCCTCGAAAGCTTGACGATAGTGGACGATGGTTGGTTCGCGCTGGTCGTCGGGCCAGGTGACGGTCAGCACGTCGAAGCGAGCGGCCTGTTGCAGCAAGTTATGGTCTTGCAGGAAATGCAGGGCGAGTCTCGTCAGGCGCTTCTGCTTGACGTCATCGACCGACTGGGCCGGACGCGATTCGTCGTCCGAACTGGTGGAACGAACCTCCACGAAGACGACGCAGCGCTCCTCGATGGCGATCAGGTCGATCTCGCCGTGAAGGCATGAGTAATTGCGGCGAATGAGAGTCCAGCCGAGGCCGCGCAAATAGCGGGCGGCGGCGCGCTCGGAACGTGAGCCGAGCCAGCGCCGCCACCAGGGTTTGCGCGGCAGCTCGTTCACGTCTTGTCGCCCGTGGGTTGAGCGGCAGGCTGTGCGGCGGCCTGAGGCTGAGCGGCAGCCGCCTTGGCGGCAGCGCGGGCGGCGGCCT
>JBBRIK010001412.1:0-1736 GCA_038221045.1 Gemmatales bacterium | reverse complement strand
CGATAGCCCGCACCCAGCCAGGTGACCGTCCGCGAAAAACTGCCCCACTTCGACCGGACGCTGCGCGACTGTGGCAGACCGTCGAACTCGTAACCCGCCGGCGTCTTCAGCAGATAGGAGTGCTTCGCATCGACCGGCCCGAACAGTTCCAACGGCAATTGGCGGTCGGGATCGATGTGATAGGCGACGAGGTACGCCCAGACTCGGCTATCGGTGAAGGAGGCATCGTGTTCCTTGCCGGCGAACTGTCCGGGAATGGTGAACTCGACGGTCGCGCGCACTGGGCGGTCGAAGTCGCGCAGCGCCGCCTCGTCGATCGTCAGGCGATTGAGGCGCGACTGGTTGTTGCTGTCGAGGAGCCGGGCCGCCGTCAGACGCCGCTGTTCGCCGACCGGAACTTCCAGCCAGCGGTCGCGCTGATGCAGCGCTCCCAGGCCGTGAGAGACCTCGGTTCGCCGGCCGCGCGTCGAGAAGTCGGCCGCGATGGTCACTTCCGTCGTCTGCTCGAAGCGGTTGTCGTCAGCCCCGAGTTTCGGCGTCCGCTTCAAGCGAATGCCCTTGTCATCGACGATGTAGCAGAGACGATCCCGACACACGCGCGGCAGGAAATCCCAGGCGGACAGCGTCGCGGTGGTGTCGATCCAGTGATCCTTGCCGTCGAACGTAACCAGGAGGATGCCATGCGTCCCCCACGGGGACGGCACCTCTTCGAGCACCTGGCCGTCATCCAGTACTCCGAGCGTGACGAGGGCAGCGGGCAAGCCGGCCTCGCGCATCATGACGGCGAGCAACTGGCTCGTGTCCTTGCAATCGCCCTGGCGATTGGAAAGGACTTCGCCCGGCCTGTGCGGCGTATAGTCGTGGCGCGAGCCGGCGGACAGATAGCGGATGTTGCGCCGCACCCAGTAGGCGAGGGCGCGGGCCTTGTCCTCCGGCTTCGCGAGATTGCGCGTCACCTCGGCCACCGTCTGCTTGACGATGGGAGTGCATTCCCAGCACTCGGCCCGCAGTTTCTTCTTCCATTCGCCAATCTCATCCCAAGAAGCGAACGTCGAACAGGCGACCTGCAAGCGCAGCTCTTCCTTCGAGGGGCGATCCTCCTCGCGCGGCAGGAGCTTGCAGTTGGACGTGGACCACTGATAGAGCCGGCCCTCGGTAACATCGCTGACCTTCGCGTCGACCTTGCCTCCGGTGCAGGCCCACTTCAGGGGCTTCGTCGCCGGCACGCGGACCGCATACTGATCACGGACGACGGGATAGTCGGGGTCGCCGAAAGTGTAGCGGTTGAAGAATTGGCCATGATGCTCGGGGTTCTTGCCTCGCAACGTCCACTTCACCTCCAGGACGTCGCCCACTTCGAGGCTCGGAAAGGAGATAATCAACTGCTTGTCGGCGCTGTAGACGAGGAAATCGGTCGCGGAGTCGCGCAACTGCACATGACGCGGCTCGACCTCGACGACCTTGCCGGACGCCTTGTGAAGCCGGACCACATTGAGCGTCAACTTCTGGTACGCAGGGGTGTAGGTAATGCCGCGAAATTCGCCGAGCTTCTCGACGCTCTTGCGCGAGGCAGGCCGGGTGATCTCGTGCGTGATTGTCTCGATGGTGCCGTCCGCTTCGACGATATTGCTCGTCGAGGCCAACAGAATGCAGGCGGGAGCATCGTCGAGGAACTCGGGCAGGACCGTCTTCCAGGCTGCGGGATCGTAGCGATAAGGATTTGGCTCGCGCGAGGC
>JBBRIK010001411.1:0-1736 GCA_038221045.1 Gemmatales bacterium | reverse complement strand
TGATAGGCTCGGCCTGCCGCTCACGTCCGAAGTACAGCCAGCCTGAAGCCACGTGCAGCAGGGCGCGCAACGCGGCCGGGCCGTGCTTGACGGACAGCAGCGTCGTCAGCGACGAGGGATCCTGGCCCTCCAGGATGACGTCAGCCATCTGACGCAGCAACACGTCGATCTCGTCGCGCATGCCGAGCTTGCGCAAGCCGCGCAGCGACTCGTTCGCCAATCGTTCGATCGCCTGCATCGCCTGACCGCTGCCGCGCTGCGAGTGCAAGAGTCTCTGGAAGCGAGACACCAACGCCTGCACATGGTCCTTGCGGTCGAAGTGGGCGGCGACGAACAGACCGCGCTCGAGTAGTTCCGCGCGTTCGATCAACGCTTTGACCTCGTTGGGGTCCGGCAGCGCATCCCAGGTCGGCCCGAACAGGCCGAGTATCTCTAGGGCGAACTCCTCGCTCACGCGTGGCGACACGTCCAGGCTGGTCCGCAGCACCTTGGCGCGCTGATCGTTCCCCTTGTTCCCTTTCGGAGTCTCGCGGTACATGCACAGCAGCCGTTCGGCGATCTCTTTCCTGTCGGTCAGCCGGGCCGCCTCCGCCAACTTCGTCGCCAGATCGTCGGTCTTGGCCGCCCAGTCCGAATAGGGATCGATCTTCTCATCCGGCTCCAGGATGCGCGAGTGCTGCCTCATGCGATCGACGACGTAGCGCTGGATGCGCTCCATGCTCTTCTGGAGATACTCCATCTGTTCCGGCGGCAGCGGGCCGGCGTTCTTGCGGCCCTCCTGCGCGAGCTTGATGCGATGGCTGAATGCTCCGAGCAGGAAGTGGTGCGCATCCTCGGCCTTCTCGAAGGCTTTCGACGCCTGCTCGAACAGATTCCGGCTGGGTTCCAACTCGCCCAGTCGAGCCAGCCCATAGGCGAAGTAAAGCTGAATGTAGGCCAGCGTCGGGGCTGCCCCCTCGGTCTGCATGCCCTGGTTGGCTTCCTTCGACCAGTCGCGCGCCTGATTGCACAGGTCGAGCATCCAGTCGCGAATGCCCCGATAGCGCTGCGTGGCGGGCTGGCCGGCGTGGCGCAGGAAACTGGGCAGGTTCTCGTCGGGCCGCAGCCCTTGATGAAACAGACGCTCCAGGATGCGATCGCGGGCGCGGGCCAGGGCGAGAACGTCGCCGTTCGTCAGCCGGGCGAAGGCGGTCCATGCCAGCCACGCCGCGCGCACCGCGAGCTTGCCCTCGTGTGCTGCGAGGAAGCGTCCCACGCCGTTGAGTCGTTTCACCAGTTCGGCAGGCGGCGCAGCGCGGCGCGACGCCCAGATGACATACGCCGAGAGCGCTCGTGCATCCGCGTTCGTCGGCTCCGGCAAGTTCAGCACACGATCGAGGTCTTCCCCCGACACTTCATGCGGCCTGTGCGCGGATTGTAAGATGGATGCCGTCCATCGGCTCTGTTTGCGGCCCTTCTCGGTTCGCTCGGGGACGGCTCCCGCCTCGTTCTGGAACAGCGCCCAGAGCCAGCTTTCGGGACACTCCTCGGTGTTCCACAGAGCGTTGAGCCAGCAGGTGCCCGCGTCAGGCTGGTGCTTCAGGGCCATGTTGAGCGAGGCCATCTCCGGCCACATCGCCTGCCGTTCCGGCACGTCGAGTGCGCCGTCGAACCCGGTGAACTGTTCCTCCAACTCGCGCAGCCGCACTAGCTGAGCCGTCGGCTCTTGCGGCACCAACGAGATGACGTCCTGAATG
>JBBRIK010001410.1:0-1747 GCA_038221045.1 Gemmatales bacterium | reverse complement strand
CGCGCTGTACGTCGCCGAGGTCACATCGGGAAAGTTCGGCGTCTACACCATGGGCGCGCGCGCCGACGGCCAGCCGGGCGTCATGATCAAGCGGCACGACCTGGTGCTGTTCCGCCAGGGTGCGAAGAACTGACGACAGCGCGAGCGTCTGCGCCGGAGCGGGACTACCAGGCTGGCAGAGCGGAAAAACCCGTGTTACGGTGGAGAAGAGGAGACAATCGAGCAACAACCGCTGCCAAACCTGCGACCACTCTGTACCTCGGAAAGGGTGACATGACGCTTCGCTGCCTCCTGGACGGTCTGTTATTGCCGGCCACTCTCGAAGAAGGCTATCCTCCCCTCGTGGCCAGGGACGGCGCGGAGGCGTTCGGCGTCGAGGCGCTTGAAGCCAGTTACTACGAACTCGTTCAGGCGACAGTCGACGAGGTGCTCGGGTTGGAGATCACCTCGTATCGACTGCTGCGTCGGGCCGACGATTTTCGCTGCGTTCAGGCGGCGACTTGACGCGAACAGGCGAAGAAATCCCTCAGGGGATCTTGCTGGTGCCGAAGCGGATCGCTATAAAACGATCAGCGCATGGAGGCGCGTTTTCCCCCTGGGGACGTAGCTCAATTGGTTAGAGTACCGGACTGTCGATCCGGTGGTTGCGGGTTCGAGTCCCGTCGTCCTCGCTTAGAAGTGTTGAAATGACAAGGACTTGTGGCAATCGCCACAAGTCCTTGTTTGTTTGAGGGGCGCCCCCCCCTCAAATCCCCGTCAGTCCCCGTGGCTGCCTGCGGCTGCCCGCCGTTCCCCCCGAACCGCTGATTCGCCTGAACCTCACGCATCACTGCCTCGGCTTCTGCCTTCTCGTCCATGCCGACGTAGTGGGCCATCATCGTGCGGACGTTACAGCCGTAGGCGATGGCGGCACGCTGCGGCTCGATCTTGAGCTTCCACGCCTCGGTCATGGCGTGTTTTCGGAACGAGTGGGTGCTGAAATGCTCGACCGCCGAGTGGGCCTCGCAGTAATCCGCGATCTCGTCTTGCAGCCACCACTGGAGCCGCTCGGGGCTGAAATCGGGCAGCAACCTCCGCATCGTCTTGCCAAGAGCCTCGGCCAGCTCCTTCAGTTGAGACGGGTGGCCCTCCCACAAGAAGGTCGCGCCGGCCTGGGCCTGGATCTCGGCGAACACGTCGGGCGGCAGGACGGCGATCCGCTCCTTGCGGCCCTTGACCTTGTCGGCCTCGAAGACGATTTGCCCGTTGCGGATCTGATTGGAGCGGAGGGAACACAACTCCGCGATTCGGCAGCCGATGTGGGCCTTGACCGTCAGCATCAGGACCGGCAGCCGCCACCCGCCCCAGCGAGCGTCCAGCCAGCAGAAGAAAGCGACGATCTCTTGGGCGGTCAGGACGCGCGGGGGCGTCATGTCAACACGGGGAGACGAGACTTCCTTCCACGGGTTGGAGGTCAGGATTCCAAGTTCCCGAACGAACTACTTCCCCCAGACGACCCGGAGCTTGCGGAGCCGGCTTTTGACCGTGTTGGTGCTGCGGGCGTGTTCGGTCGGCACCGGACGGGACTTCGGCTTACGTCCCCGCCCCTGCCATACCTTCGGCTCCCGCTTCTTGGCGCGGCTGAACGTTCCGGCGGCGTATTCTGCCTTGAACCGCTTGGCCAGGGCGAGGGTGACATCACCGGGGCCGACGCTGTCCGTTCCGACGACTGCTTTGTAGACGACCCGCAGTTGGGCCAGGGCGTCGA
>JBBRIK010001409.1:0-1748 GCA_038221045.1 Gemmatales bacterium | reverse complement strand
GCTGTAGAACTTGTTTCGACTCGGCCTCATTCACGTCGCCGCTGTCCTCTTTCCCTGGATCGTCCAGCGACACCGGCAGCGGATCGGCCGGCGCGGCAAGATCGTCCTGGGACTGATGCTGGGGCTGATGGTGCTGGCCGGACCGTGGGCGACTCGTCGGGTCGATACGCTCGGATTGCATCGCAATTTCTTCGTCACCCTGCTGGCGTCGGCCTTCCCGCGCGTCGCGGCCCGCGACGTGGCGGGCGACTGGCGCGTCAGCCCCTTCGGCAGCCGGCGCGGCGAGGACCTGTCTCACCTACGCGGCAAGGCAGCGGGACGCAACGTCGTCCTCATTCATCTCGAATCGACGGCCTCTCGCTACCTGCGCATTCACGGCGCGGCCGAAGACCCGATGCCGAACCTGACCGCCCTCGCGCGCAACTGCCTGCTCTTCGAAAACGCCTACACGGTCTTCCCCGAGACGATCAAGAGCTTCGTCGCCATCCACAGCGCGATTCATCCGGCCCTCGACGTCAAGGCAGAGCGCTATCAGTCCCTTGGTCTTCCCGCGCTCGGCAATCGTCTGCGCGAGACCGGTTATCGCACCGGGCTATTCCACTCGGGACGCTTTGCCTATCTCGGCATGGACGCCGTCGTCGGCAGTCGCGGCTTCTCGACCTGTGAGGACGCCGGCGACATTGGCGGCGAGCGCGAGTCGAGCTTCGGCATCGACGAGGAGTCGGCCGTGCGCCGGATGCTGCGCTGGATCGACGAAGCGCCGGCCGAGCCGTTCCTGCTCACCTATCTGCCGATCGCCGGCCATCATCCCTACGCCACGCCGCGCGACGATGGCCCCTTCCCCAATGAGCACCCGATCGATCGTTATCGCAACGCCCTGCCCTACGCCGACTCCGCTCTCGGTCTGCTCTTGAGCGGGCTGAAGCAGCGAGGCCTGGACGAGAAAACGCTCTTCGTCATCTGCGGCGATCACGGTCAGGCATTCGGCCAGCATCCCGGCAACTTCGGCCACACTCTGTTTCTCTACGAGGAAAACGTCCACGTCCCGCTGCTGATTGCCGCTCCCGGTCTGATCGAAGGCCGGCGGAGAGTGCGGCAAGTGGTCAGTCTCGTCGATGTAATGCCGTCGATTCTCGATCTGCTCGGACGAGAGGTCCCCGGCAACGTCGAGGGCCGTTCGCTGTTGCAAGGGCCGGAGCGTCTCGCTCTCTTCTGCACTGATTATTCTCTCGGTCTGCTCGGTCTGCGCGACGGCCGCTGGAAGATGATTCACGAACTGGAGACAGGACGCTCGCGTCTGTTCGATCTGGAGGCGGATCCCGACGAGAACGTCGATCTGTCCGAGGAGTATCCCGAGCGTGTGGAAGCCTACCGGCATCATCTCGAAGCGTGGGCCGCGGCGCAGCGCTACAAGGCAAGTGATTGAAACCTTGCGGCGTAGCCGTGATCGCTCACCGACGGCGGGACGTCGCTGTGGCGAATGCCGTACTCGCCTGGAAAAGGGAGATGGCCAGCTACGCCCGCCCAGACCCGCAAGGGCTATCAGCACATCAACCACCCGCGCAAAGGTGTTCCCGCCGACCAATCAACAGATGTGGCCCGTGGCTCTTGATTCTCAAGGAATATCGAGGCCGATGGTAATTCGTCCTTGGAGGCGCACCGCCCATCCGCTACCGTGAGTATTCGTTTCGTTGCATTGCGCGTGCGCCACACACCCTGGTGAGGGCGAAAAGGGTCCGGGGTGCGTC
>JBBRIK010001408.1:0-1751 GCA_038221045.1 Gemmatales bacterium | reverse complement strand
ATCCTGTGGAGTCTGCTCAACACGCGGGAGTTTGTGTTGCAGCATTGAGATAGTCAATGCAAGCAATCGTCGTTCCTTCCATTGAGAAGCCATGACGCGACAAGAAAAAGCCGAAGACATGGTTCGGAGAGCCATCAGGTTTCACGAGAATGGACAGATTCAAGAAGCGATCGAACTCAACAAAGAGGCTTCTCTGCTGGACCCGAGTTGGCCTGCACCACTCTACAACCTTGGAATGCTCTTCAAAAACCAGCGAAAGTGGGAAGAATCCTACGAGTACAATTGTCGAGCAACGAGCATAGACACGAAGAACGAAGCGGCCTGGTGGAACCTTGGAATCGCAGCAACCGCTTTGGGGCGGTGGGAAACGGCCCGAAAAGCATGGCGTGCCTACGGCATCGCGATTCCGGAGGGTGCGGGTCCGATCGATTTTCCGTGTGGTTTCTGTCCGATCCGACTCCACCCCGAGGGCGACGGGGAAGTGGTGTGGGCGCACAGGCTAGATCCAGCGCGAGCTGCTCTTGCCAGTATTCCGCTCCCCGAATCGGGTCATCGCTGGAGAGACGTAGTGCTGAACGACGGGGCTCCAAATGGCCATCGACAGTACAACGGAAAGGAATACCCGGTATTCGACGCACTTGAACTTCTCGAAGCCAGTGCATTCGGCACTTACGTCGCCGAGGTTGAAATGCCTCTCAGACGGGAGTACGTCGTAGAACTGGCCGAACTGGCCGCGAAGTTGGGAGGAGCCGCGGAAGACTGGAGTACGTCGGTTCGGATGATCTGCAAGGCTTGCAGTGAAGGACGTCCCCATGAGACGCATGATACCGACGGACCGCGACGCGAAGGCGCCCATCACATTGGAATCGCTGCGCTTGATCGGGAGCATGCGACGCGCATCTTACTGGAATGGGAGACGAACAAGGATGATGTTCAGGTAGAATCGCTCGATGACGCCTTGGCGCCTTGACCGTCGGTGAGAAAAATCCTCCAGAACCGAGTTGCCTTGAGGGCTGCGCGCGATGAATTCAGCCGTATTGCTGAATAATGCTCGCCGAACGGACGGAACTGGAGAAGCGGCTCGAGTAGCCTGCAACGAACGGATGAGCAGAACCGTGCCGATGAAGATCGTCATCCTCGAAGACAATGAAGACCGCAGGGCGGCCATGCGCTGCTGCCTCGCGGACAGGTTCCATCAATTCGAGACGCGATTCTTCGACGAAGCCGCAGAGATGATCGCCTTCCTCGACGAAAACCTGGCCGAAACTATTGTCCTGTCTCTCGACCACGACCTGGAGCTAAAGCCCGGCGGCGAGGGCCGTTGGCTCGACCCCGGAACGGGTCGAGACCTCGCCAATTACCTCGCCGCTCATGAACCGACGTGTCCCGTAATCATCCACACGAGCAACGGCGACGCCGCCATCGGCATGGAGATGGTGCTGCAAGACGCGGGCTGGCAGACGCAGCGCGTGCTACCGATGGACGACACTGCGTGGATTCCGGGGCCGTGGTTTCGCAGCATTCGGAAAGCAATCGTCGGATCGGCGTCCGCCAAACGACTCGTTAAGCTCCCAACTGCCGAGGAATTATCATGAACAACACCTGCGACCAGTTCCGCGGGCTTAACCGTCGCGACTTTCTCCGCATCGGCGGCGCCACCCTGTGCGGCGTCAACTTGCTCGACCTCGTGCGCGCCGGCGCCGTCACCGGCCGGCCGGAGCCGAAGGCCAAGCAGATGATCTGCGTCTGGA
>JBBRIK010001407.1:0-1754 GCA_038221045.1 Gemmatales bacterium | reverse complement strand
CCCCGTAGAGCGACATCGGCTGGGCCTCGCGCTCAATCACTCGTTTGCCCTGCTCCGCCCGGCCGATGACGCGGAACGGAGCAATGGCCCCAGGGGCCGCGTTCATGGGCGCGGTGATCGTCATGAGCGCCTGGAACCCATAAGGCGGCCCAAACTGGGCATACCCTGTCGCGGGAATGTTGACGACGCTGCCGGTCCAGCCTTCGGGCAGTCCCTCGATGCGCAGTTTGATGTCGGATTTCAACCCGCCCCAGAACTGCATGTGGACGATGAAGGAGGAGGTGACTCCCGATCCCCAAATCGGCACAGCATCGGGCCACAGGTTGAGCTGAAAGTCGGGCTGCCACGCCGAGATGCTCAGACGATAGACAGCCGAGGGACCGCTCGCGTCGCCCTGGTCGCTCACGCGAATGAAGTAGTCCCCCTCCTTCTTCGCCACGAAGGACAGCCAACTGTCACTCGACGGAAAATCGTGAGCGCACGGATTCATCACGCCGAATAAAACGCCGTCGTCGTTCTCCGCGAGTTTGGTCCCCGCCGCATCGTAGATCTCGACGAGCGAATCGACAGCCGAGCGCAGGTGACGTTGAGCGGTCACTTCGAGGAGGATGCCCTGCCCCTTCGTGAGCGACACACGATACCAGTCCTGATCGCCGGCCGTATCGATCCGGCCAGTGACGGTCGAAGGCACGGCCAGCGTTTCCGCCTTGTCGCGGTCGCTGTTCGGCTCCTTCTCGATCTGTTCGACCCAGTCGCCGGCGACGAAGGGCAGCTCTCGGCCATCGCTAAGCGGATGATCGAACAACAGCCAGCGCCAGGGCGAGCCGTCAGCGGGAAGGGTCACCGTCTGCTTTGCGTTCTCGGGCATGTTTACGCCCTGGAATTCGACGGCGGTCTTCGTGCCGCGCTGGCCTCCAGGAGGAAAGACGTGCGTCGGGCAGGGTACGTCGCCGACCGTCAGCCGATAGACGGCGCTCGGCGAGCCTTTGAAGAACAGGCTCTGCACGCGCAGGACATAGCGTCCCGCGACGGGAGCGGTGTAGGACAGCACCGGATCGAGGCCGATGGTGTCCTCGGCGGAGGCGACGACGCGTCCCTTGTCGTCGATCAATTCGAGGCTGGTGTCGAGGAAGCCGCCGATCTTGCCGCCCCGGAGCAGACTGTCCATGCCGTGAGCCAGCACCCCCGCGACAATCTTTTGGCCGGCAGTCGCCCGAAAGGCATAACAATCGACGTCGAGCGCCGGATCGATTCGCCCATTGACGACCGTGGGAAGCGTGATCTCCTGGGCCGTCTCGGGAGTGTTGTTCGGCTCCTTCTCCAGCACTTCGGGCAACCGGCTGACGAAGAAGGGCCGAGCATTGCTCAGCCCTCCGCTGCAACCGCTGACGCGAACAAGCCGTCGTCCTGGAGGCGCATCGGCCGCGATGACGAAGGTCGCCTTCATCGAATCGGCCTTGACGCCCTTGCCGGCCTTGAAAGGCTGGACATTGCGAACGCTGATACCGGGCTGTCCCTCGATGAAGACCCCCGTGGCGTCGCCGAGTCCGCCGAGTCCCGCCAGTTCGACCTCGACAGTCTGTCCCTGGCGAGCGCCGGCGGGATAGACGTGGTTGAGAACGGCCTCGGGATGTTTGAGCGGCTGCGCGAGCGCGGGACTCGCCACAGCGGCGAGGAGAAAAACGTAGATCGGGTGATGCAATGTGTTGGTCATGGGTGGGTAGGGTTGACCGCCGCTTGCGGCTTAGCGGTTC
>JBBRIK010001406.1:0-1755 GCA_038221045.1 Gemmatales bacterium | reverse complement strand
CCCCGCGACCCGGGCCGGCGCGTCCGGCAGGTGACGCAGTTCGTCGGCCAGGTGAGCCCTCGGACGGCTTCCCCTGCCGGACGAGCCGGCAGGGGTCGTGAAGAGATGGGGAGGGATTCCGCTGGACCCTGGTAGCCGGCGAACTGCTTCACCTGCCGGACGAGCCGGCAGGGGTCTGACACCCCGTCAGGATTGCTCCCGGCGATTTTCTCCCCGCCTCTCGCCAACACTTAGGCGAGTGACAACGGGGTGTCTTTTAGTTCCTTGCGCATCGATCAGGAACATCACCACATCAGCCTTTCCATGCTCACGATCTGCAAGACCGCAGGCTGAGCACTGGAACCGAAGGCGGCACCCGCGACACTCGCCCGCTTCTTTCCCTACAGCGCGCACCACGATCACTTTTCCACTCCACCGGGGGTGTGGCAGCGAGTTAATGAACGAATCATGTTCAACGTTAACGGCTGAGCGCTGCGCAGCCAAGAACGAATTACTATCGGCCCCCATAATCCCTTCGCTCAGGACGAAAAATGGGCCGAAACAGCGGCGAGGGGCAACGCGAGTCGTGTATCGACGTCGTCGCCGAGAGCGCGACCAACCTCCCTCTGCCGTTTGGGGCGTCGAGGTATTCTGCAAAGCCGCAAGCGGCGGAGATGGGGCCATAAGGCTACTCGTCCTGCGCCGGCATCGCGACCACCTCGTCCTCGTTGCGCAGGACGCCGTTGCCCTTGGCCACCACCAGCTCGTTGCCCTCGAGTCCTTCGCGCACCTCGACCTGCCGGCCGTCATCGAGTCCCAGCGTCAGGGCCACGAACTTCAGCACTCCACGCGGAGGCGTTCCCTGGGCGTTGGCGACCACGAACACGCCGAGCAGCCTCTCACTCCGCCGCACCAGGGCCGTCGCCGGGATCGTCAACACGCCAGCACGCTCTTCGAGCAGCACCTCCGCCTGCCCATACATCCCCGGCTGTAATCGCCCCCCAGCGTTGTCCAGTTCGATCTCGGCCCGCATGGTCCGCGTCACCGGATCGAGCGCCCGGCTCATGCGCGTGATCGTTCCCTTGAACTCGCCCCGCGCCACCACCTCCGCCAGCGCCGGAATGCGCAGGACGACCGAATCCGCCGCGACCTTCTTGCCCGCAACGAGTTCGTCTTCCTCGGTGTTGATGAGCGACACGTCACGCTGCGGCACGTCGATCAAAACGCGCACTCGATCCAGTTGCATCACAGTCAACAACGGCGTCCCCGCGTCCTTGATCGTCGCTCCCCGATCGACCCAGCGCCGGGTGATGACGCCGTCCAGCGGCGACGTAATCGTCGCAAACCCAATCGATTCGCTCAGCTTCTGCACCTCGGCCTCGGCGACCACGACCTTGCGGCGGGCGACTTCGAGATCCGCCTCGGCGGCCTGGGCCTTGGCCTGCCGCGTGCGGCTCATCGCCCGGGCGGCCTTGAGCGCGGCCCCGGCGCTTTCGAGTTGTTTCAGCGCCTCCTCGGCCAGTTGCCGATCCTGGGCCTCCATGCGCACCAGCCCGGCGATACGCTCGTGGCGTTTCTTGTAGAACTCCTCCTCGGCGACGTAGCGGTTCTCCTGCTCGCGCGATTCTTCGATCTCGCGCCGCGCCACCGTCAGGGCCTGATCCACCTGGAGCACCTGCTTGCGCGCCTGCTCCGCCAGCGCTTCCTTGTGCTTGCGGTCCGCGATCAACTCGGGGACGGCCAGTTGCAGCAGCCTGGCACCCTTGCGGACGCGCC
>JBBRIK010001405.1:0-1757 GCA_038221045.1 Gemmatales bacterium | reverse complement strand
CCTTACTGACCCCGCTCGCAAGGAGTACGTTCGCCGGCTTCAGATCGCGATGGACGACGCCCTTCTGATGCGCGTGCTGGAGAGCGTCGGCCAGGGCGGCGGTCAGCCGGGCACTTTGCTCCGGCGTCGGCCTGTTCGCGGCCAGCCAGTCCGCGAGCGTGCCCCCCTCGACATACTCACTGACCAGGAACGGCACCCCCTCCTCCTCGCCGACCTCGTGAATGGCGACGATGCCGGGATGGCGAAGTTGCGCCGCGCTGCGGGCCTCGCGAAGGAATCGCTCGCGCGCTTGCGGCGCAGCCAGGGCGCCGGCATGCGACACCTTGACCGCGACAAAGCGATCCATCGTTGGATCGAGGGCCTTGTAGACCGTCCCGAAAGCGCCCTGACCGAGGACCTCGATCACCTCGAATCGCCCCAGCCGTCTTCGATATTGGTCCTGGGCCGCAAGCTCGGCGGTGGGATCGACGGTCGCCGGCAGCGTCTGCGACTCTCGGGGCGAGAAGCTCGCGCCGCAGTGCGAACATTGGGCTTGCTCGCTCTCGGGAGACGTCATCTCAATCTCGGTCCGGCAGTGGGGGCAGGCGACGAACATGAAGAGGCGTCTCCGGCTGGCTCACTGGAAGAACTCGACCGCATTGCGGAACAGCCGTAGCCCCTCGCCTTCGGGAGCGAGTCCTTCGCGAGTCCAGCGCGGATGCTGTGTCGGCAGGACGTGACGTTCGGGGTGAGGCATCAGGCCAAGGACCCGGCCGCTGACGTCGCACAGGCCTGCGATGTCGTCCTGCGAGCCATTCGGGTTCTCGGGATAGGCCGGCGTTTTGCCGCTGGAACTGACATAGCGGAGGACGACCTGGGCGGTCGATTTCAGCCCCTCGATCATCCACGGCTCCCGAAAGACGATGCGTCCCTCTCCGTGAGCGACCGGAAGATGCAGGCGCTCATACCCCGCCAGGAAGGGACACTTGCCCGGCATCGCTTGCAGGTGAATCCAGCGATCCTCGAACTTGCCGGATGTGTTGTGAGCGAGTGTGGCGAGGGGGCCGTCCTCATCGGGCGCGAGGATGAGACCGGCCTTGAGCAGCGCCTGGAATCCGTTGCAGATGCCGAGGATGAGTTTGTCGGCATTGCGGAACTCGCGCAGAGCGTCGCCCAGGAAGTGACGCAACTGGTTGGCAAGGATCTTCCCCGCCGCCACGTCGTCGCCGTAGGTGAACCCGCCCGGCACAACGAGGATCTGATAGTTGCGCAGAAGAGCGGGGTTCTCGCGCAGCCGATTGATATGGACGCGCTCGGCCACGCCGCCGGCCAGCTCGAAAGCGTACTGCGCTTCGCCGTCGCAGTTGGCGCCGGGAGCACGAAGAATCAGCACACGCGCCTGGGCCATGATCGTCTCCGCTCCAACTTCTGCTTGACAGGGGGAGAACGCCGACTGATAATCGTTATGGTATGGGGTCCAAGCACCCCTCGCCAGCGTGACCACGATCTTGTGGTCGACTCGCGGAGCGAGTCTCTTCAAACAACGCTGTGAGGGGTGTCGGGGATATTTTCCCCATTTTTCTGATTCCGTATTGACACTTTTCTTCATTCACCCTACTCTTATCAACGTCCCGTTCGCGGGACAAACTAAACAATCGCGGCGCAGGTCGCGAGAGTTTGGAAGATCTTTGACAAGGTGATGACAGGAGCCTGAGGCGGGGGGAAGCCACGCTTTGCCGTGTGGAGTCTCTCTGCCGGCGACATGAGGAGCAAGCCTT
>JBBRIK010001404.1:0-1761 GCA_038221045.1 Gemmatales bacterium | reverse complement strand
GGACCACCTGCATCCTTTATCGCAACGCCGGCGATCACTTCGAGGACGTCTCGGAGAAGACGGGCATTCAGGTGCTGGAGACGGAAGGCGCCGCGCCGGGGATGCGCAACCGCGGCGGGGGCAAGTCACTGGGAGTCATCGTCTGCGACGTGGATGAGGACGGCTGGCCCGACATCGTCGTCGCCAACGACACCGCTCGCAATTTCTTCTTTCATAACGTCGCGGGCAAGGATGGCGAGCGCGTCTTCGTGGAGGAAGGCACGCTGGATGGTATCGCCTACGCGTCGTCGAATCAGGCCCGCGGAGCGATGGGGATCGACTGGGGCGAGTATCGTCCCGGCCTGCATGCGCTGGTCATCGCTAACTTCTCAAACGAGCCAAACACCTTCCTTCGGCTGGCCGATCGCAAGCGCCGTTCGTTTCAGGACGTTGCCCTGGAGGAGGGCATCGCGGGCAAGAGCCGCGCGCCGCTGAAGTTCGGAGCGTTCTTTTTCGATTACGACCTCGACGGCCGGCTCGACCTACTGACCTGCAACGGCCATCTGGAGCCGGACATCGCCCTGGTGCAGCCAGGCCAGACCCATGCTCAACCGCCGCAACTCTTCTGGAATACCGGCCTGAAGAGCCAGCGCGCCTTCGAGGAAGTGACGGCGAAGGAAGCGGGCGGCGATCTGTTCAAGCCGCTAGTCGGCCGAGGCTGCGCCTATGCCGACATCGACGGCGACGGTGACCTCGATATCGTCCTGACAGCCAACGGCGGGCCAGCGCGTTTGTTGCGGAACAACGCCAGCGACGACAGGGACCGCAATCACTGGATCCGTCTGGTCCTCAAGGGCGACGGCACGCGGAGCAACCGCAGCGCCATTGGAGCGCGTGTCGAGGTTAAGGTGGGCGACACGATCTTGCGTCGCGAGGTCCTCGCGGCGCGGGGCTACCTGAGTCAGAGCGAACTGCCGATCACGGTCGGACTCGGCAAGGCGACGAAGGCCGACAGCGTCACGATCTACTGGCCAGGGAAGAACGCGGGCAAGCAGGTGATCGAGAACCTGAAGGGCGACGAGAGTTACGCCATCGAGCAGAAGTAGCCTGCCGCTTGCGGCTTTGCATACCGCGGGGATTCAAAGCCGCAAGCGGCAAGAGGGGTCTGCCTCTCCTAACCGGCTTTTCTTACCCCGTCGCAGTGCCAATCGCTTCCTCACGTCTCCTGACGGCTTGACCTTCTCTCCTTCCACGGTCGATGTCATCTGCAAGGGGACCGCACGCACCTATTCCGTGACGGAGAGATTCGCATGAGACAATCGATGATATGCCGAACTCTGCTGGCAACGGCGCTCAGTCTGAGCGTGCTGTCCGCCGTGGGGCGCGCAGGAGAGCCGCACCCGATGATGCCGGAGTCTGGCTACCCCGTGGAGCAAATCTCCGAGGGGCATGCCGACGCCGTACCCCGTCGATGTCTGCTCGGCCGGCTGCGTCCCATCGCGATCTACCAGCGCGTGCAGAGCGCGAGGCCGCTCGGCTGTTACGGCAACTTCAACGATTACTCTTGCGGAAGTCTCAACTCGGAGTGCCGGTTCTTGTTCAGTTCGTGCCGTGGCTTCTACGGCGAACGCTGTCTGAAGGGACCGCCGCCCTCGCCGGTGCCGGGCTTCGACCCCTACGCGCTGGGCGTGGATCGCCGCGGCAACGGACGCTGCCCTGGCTGTCGCTGATCTTCTTGTTTATCGCTTCGCGCGCGCCCTTCGCGCGAAACGATAAACAAGA
>JBBRIK010001403.1:0-1784 GCA_038221045.1 Gemmatales bacterium | reverse complement strand
CGCGTCGCGGCTAACCACCTGGCACCTGGCGGGGCTTGAATTCCTCTCGATGATAGCGCTGAGCCATGTCGAAATAGTGGGCCGCGTTCTCGCGGATCTTCTGCACTTCCTCGTCGGTCAGTTGCCTGACCACCTTGCCCGGCACGCCCATGACGACCGAACGCGGCGGCACCTTGCGGCCCTCCAAAACGATGCTGCCGGCCGCGACGAGACACTCCGTGCCGATGTCGCTGCCCGAGAGCAACATCGCTCCCATGCCGATCAGCGAATCGCGGCCGATGTGTGTGCCGTGCAGGACCGCGCGATGGCCGACGACTACTCCCTCCTCGATCGTCAGCGGACAATCGTGATCGGTGTGCAGGATGCAGCCGTCCTGAATGTTGACGCGCGGGCCAAGCGTGATACGCGCGAGGTCGCCGCGAATGATGGTGCCATACCAGAGATTGACGCCCGCGGCGCAAACGACGTCGCCGGTGATAACGACGCCGGGCGCGATATAGTAGCCGTCGATCAGATGCATGGGGATCTCCTCCGGGAATCAAGCCATTCTACTCCAGGACGAACGGAGAGCGTGAAGTGTCAACGCGCGTCATCGTCTTTCCGTTCGACCTGTTCGGCTCCGGCGGCAGCGCGGCCGGCGCGGAACTGCTGGCCGACGAACTGCGCGAAGTCCTCCGCGACAACCGGCGTGAGACTGTCGCCACACGGGCGCGCGTCTACACCGAGCATGTCCGCCTCAAGCAAGTGGCCTTCGAGTCGATCGAGGACGTGCAGGGCTGGCGTCGCCAGGGCCGGCGGCTGGCGCGGCAGGCCCTCGACAGCGGCGACTTCCTGATCTGGATCACCGGCAACCACCTCGGCTGTCTGCCCGTCTACGACGAACTGTCGGCGCGCACCGATCCGCCTCTCGTCGTGCAACTGGACGCCCATCTCGACATCCACCACTTTGCCGGCTACAGCGAGGAGCCATCGCACGGCAACTTTCTCCTGCACGTCGATGGCCCCCTGCCGCCGCTGATGAACGTCGGCCATCGCGAGTTGCTGCTGACGGACGACGTCATTCGCGAGTTTTATCGCGCCGCCGTGCCGATGCCGTCGTTCGATCTGGAGCCGGTGCGCAAGGCGTGTGCGTCGGCGGCGAGCGTCCTGCTCGACGTCGATTGCGACGTCCTCGATCCGGCCTTTTTCCCGGCGATATCGCGTCCGGTGCCGTTCGGTCTCAGCCCGCAGCAACTCCTGGCCGTCATCGAGGCGGCGTGGTCGAAGAAGGTGCGCGGGTTGTTGCTGTCGGAATTCGATCCAGGCCGCGATCAGGGAGACCGCAGTTTGTCGCTGCTGATGTGGCTGCTGGAATATGTGCTGCTGAAGCGCTACGAGGGGTGAGGCGCTCCTCTTTCAGAGGGAGAGGAAGGGGCGTGGTGCGGCAAAATCGAAGCACGAATTCGCGACACAGAAGCCCGACGATGGCACCCAGGCCGCCGCCGGCCGGCACCACGATGGATACTTCTCCGACGCTCCAATCGAAGGTGTGCCAGACGGTCTCCATGAGATGGATTCCCACGGCCCCGCCCAGCAGCATCCAGAAGACCAGCATCAGGGCGGGCGCCGGCCGCGAGGGGAGAACAACGACAGGGGGGCTCTCGGGACTTCCTCTCCCTGGGTGCCTGAGTCGCCGCTTCGCGCCCTTCGCGCCTGTTCCTCGATGGTGGGCAACTTGACGTTCCAGGCCAGGCCGACGAGGGCGAGAATGCGGATGACCCAGTAGCTGGCGTCGGGCTGCCACC
>JBBRIK010001402.1:0-1790 GCA_038221045.1 Gemmatales bacterium | reverse complement strand
GAATTTCCTGAACGAGTTCGGGTGGAAGTTGACGCTGCGCCATGGCGAGTCCTGCCTTGTACTTGTGGTGGAGGCACAGGAGTAAATCCTCAACCCTTTGTAGCACACAGCACTCAGCCTTGCAAAGCTGTTGCTGGCCTCAGCAATCGGGAAGAGCCTGATTCTGGTTGCGGCCGGGGCGACAATGCTGTACGTTACAAGTACCCACCAACGCCCCCCTGCGTCCTTCCCTCCGGTTCTCGAGATTGCACGCATGAGTCGATCCCTCCTGGTCGTTGCCTCGCTCCTGCTTTCCGGCACGTTCAGTCCCGCCGCGGAGTTGAACGTCACGCCAGCGACGGCCGAATTGCGCGACGCTTACGCGGGCCGGCAACTGCTCGTCTCGCAGGCGGACAAAGACGTCACTCGCACTGCCCGCTATACCAGCGATAATCCCGCTGTGGTCCAGGTGGACGAACGCGGCTATCTGACGCCCACCGGCGATGGTGAGGCTCGCATCGACGTCACTCTCAAGGATGCCCGTGCCTCAGTACGCGTGACGGTCAAGGGCTGCAAGGATGGCCGGGCGATCGACTTCAAGACGGAGATTGTGCCGCTGTTGAGCAAACTCGGCTGCAACGCGGGGGGCTGTCACGGCAAGGCGTCGGGCCAGAATGGGTTCAAACTCTCGCTCTTTGGCTTTGATGCGGACTTCGATCATGCCGCCCTCGTCAAGGAGGCGCGCGGCCGGCGCATCTTCGCCGCTGCTCCCGATCAGAGCCTGCTGCTGCTCAAGGCGACCGGCCGCATGGCTCACGGCGGCGGCAAGAAACTTACCCCGGACGGCGAGGATTATCGTCTGCTGCGGCGCTGGATTCAGGCCGGCGCTCCCGCTTCCGCCGGCAACGCGCCTCATGTCGTCAAGCTCCACGTCTCGCCAACGGATCGCGTCCTGACCGAGGGAGCGGAGCAGCAACTCGCCGTCGTCGCGGAATACAGCGACGGCTCGCGGCGCGACGTCACGCGCCAGTCGGAATACTTCGGCAACCTCGACGTTGTGGCGATGATCGACGGCACGGGACTCGTCCAGGCCGGCCGGGAGAGCGGCGAGGCGGCGCTGATGGCCCGCTATCGCGGGCATGTCGCCGTCTTTCGCGCCATCGTGCCGCATGGCCCGCCGTTGAGCGAGCTGCCCGGCTGGAAGGCGAACAACTATCTCGACGACCTCGCCGCCGCCAAGTGGAAGAAACTCGGTCTCGCGCCTTCTCCGGTCTGCGACGATGCGACCTTCCTGCGCCGCGTCACGGTCGATCTCTGTGGCCGGCTCCCCAGTGCCGACGAGGCGCGAGCGTTCCTGGCGGAGACGCGAACCGACAAGCGTGAAAAACTCGTGGATCGGCTGCTCGATTCGCCTGACTATCCCGCCTACTTCGCGCTGCGCTGGGGCACCATCCTCCGCAACTCGAACCTCGCCGGCTCCGATCGGGCGGCCTATGCGTTTCACAACTGGATCAAGGACTCGATCGCGCGCAATCGTCCTTACGACGAATTCGTGCGCGGCATCGTCGCGGCGGCGGGCGAATGGCAGGACGCGCCGGCCATCAACTGGTACTGGCAGATGCGCGACGATCAACTGCATCAGGTGACGGCCGATACCGCGCAGGTCTTTCTCGGCGTCCGGCTCCAGTGTGCGCGCTGTCATCATCATCCTTTTGAGCGCTGGGGCCAGGAAGACTACTACGGCCTGTCCGGTTTCTTCACGCGCCTGGGACGCAAGAACTTCGGCGAACCGCCGCCGTACTACTCATCGA
>JBBRIK010001401.1:0-1800 GCA_038221045.1 Gemmatales bacterium | reverse complement strand
ACCTCCCCCCTCCCGGGACCCCCCTGCGCTGCACCCCCGCGCAGCGGCCCGGCGAAAGGGGGCGGGTACCGCCAACACCGCCCCCCTTTCCCGGTGCCGCTCGCCCCGTCTTGTGCGTTTACTCGCCCCACCCGGCGACGTAGCATGAGTACATCGTGAAGATCCGACGTCGCGAGGGCCAGGCCATGAAGTACCCCAGAATGGTTCGCGTCCGCCAACATTTCCCCCGACAGCGCGTCGAGGACGTCGACTCCGCCGTCCGCTCCACGCTTGAGAAACTCGGCCTCGAGCGATCCATCCGGCCCGGCCATAGCGTCGCCCTGACTGCCGGCAGCCGTGGCATCGCCAACATTCCGCATGTCCTTCAAGCCACGGCCGCCTTCCTGAAGCGGCTCGGAGCGCGTCCCTATCTCGTGCCGACCATGGGCAGTCACGGCGGCGGCACCGCCGAGGGTCAGTTCAAGATCCTCAACAGCTACGGCATCACCGAGGAAGCCGTCGGCGTACCCATCCGCGCCTCGATGGACGTCATCTCGCTCGGCGACACGCCGGAGGGCTTTCCGGTCGTCCTCGATCGGCACGCCTCTGAGGCGGATCACATCGGCGTCGTCGCGCGGGTCAAGCCGCACACCGGCTATCATGGCCCTATCGAGAGCGGTCTGCTCAAGATGATGATGATCGGCCTGGGCAAGCACGTCGGGGCGCTGATGTATCACCGAATCCTGCTGGAGCAGCCCTACGATAACGTCGTCCGTTCCATTGGCAGGCACATGCGCGCCAAAGCGCCGATCGCCTTCGGGCTGGGCATCGTCGAGAACGCCTATGACGAGACGGCCCTGCTCGAAGGAGTGAAGCCGGCCGATTTCGAGCCGGTCGAGGAACGCTTGCTGACGCAGGCGAAGCGCTGGCTGGCCCGGCTGCCGTACCGCGAGGCGGACCTACTCATCGTCGATGAGATCGGCAAGGATATCAGCGGCTCGGGGATGGATACCAACGTCGTCGGCCGCAAGCGCGCGTTTCGCTCCCAGCCGCCGCCGCCCGATCAGCCGGTCGTGCGCTTGATCTTCGTGCGCGGGTTGACTCAGAACACCCACGGCAATGGAGCGGGCATCGGCCTGGCCGACTTCACGACTTCACGAGTGGTTCGCGAGATGAACTATCGCGCGACCGTCATCAACTGCCTGACGGCGGGATACCCGGAAGGCGCTTTCACGCCGGTCCACTTCGAGACGGATCGCGAAGTGATCGAGGCGGCGCTGAAGATCATCGGCACACGCGGGCCGGAAGACGCTCGCGTCATGCGCATCCGCAACACACTTGCGCTGGAGGAACTCGAAGTGTCGGAGGCGCTGCTCGGCGGCAAGAGCGACAACGGCGAGTTGCAAGTCGTGCGTCCGCCGGCCCCGTTCTCCTTCGACGAGGCGGGGAACCTCCACGATTGACGCCGCTTGCGGCTTAGCAGGGGAGTGCCAAGCCGCAAGCGGCAAGAATGCCCAACGCGAATTGCCTCGTTCCCACGCTTTGCGTGGGAACGTACTCTTCGACGCTCTGTGCGGAAGACTCTGCGTCATCTCTGTTCGTAAGACGACGCAGAGCGTCGAAGAAGCCGTTCCCACGCAGAGCGTGGGAACGAGGGTTGCGCCGCTTGCGGCTTAGCAGGGGTGTGCTAAGCCGCAAGCGGCAAGAATGCCCAACGCGAATTGGTATTGCCAGCCAGCCGCCTCTGCCGCTATAGCATGTGCTCTTCCCAGGGGATGCCCCCTGAACCGGACCCGTGAAGAGGCGCGTGTTGCATATGTT
>JBBRIK010001400.1:0-1800 GCA_038221045.1 Gemmatales bacterium | reverse complement strand
GGAAGCTGACCAGGCCAACGGTCCCAAGCAGATGTTGAGGCCGGCGTCCGAACCCGGTCAGGAACTTGACCGTCAGCAGATCAAGGAAGCCCTTGACGAAGCGGCGCACCCCGTACTTGGAATGGCCGAACTTGCGCCGGCGATGATTGATCTCGATTTCGCCGACACGGAAGCCTCGCGCCGCCGCCAGCACGGGAATGAAGCGGTGCAACTCGCCGTAGAGCTTCACTTCCTTGAACACCTCGGCGCGATAGCACTTCATGCCGCAGTTGTGATCGTGCAGCCTCACGCCGGTCAGCCAGGAGACCATGCCGTTGAAGACGCGGCTCGGCCAGACCTTGTGCCAGGGATCGTGCCGCGTTTTCTTCCAGCCGCTGACCACATCGAGGGGTCCAGGCCGATGATGCCCGGACGTCTCCTCGCCATGCGACAGCGCCGCGAGGAAGCGCGGCACCTCGGCGGGATCGTCCTGTAGATCGGCGTCGAGGGTGAGAACGATTTCGCCATGAGCCGCCCGAAAGCCCGCCGACAGGGCCGCCGCCTTGCCGAAGTTGCGGCGAAAGCGCAGTCCGTGAACATTGGGATAACGGCGCGCGAGATCGCTGATAACGTTCCAGGAGCCGTCGCGGCTGCCATCGTCGATGAAGATTATTTCGACTTCGAGTCCCTCGCGCTGGACCACGGCAACGATCTCGTCGTGCAGCGGCAACAGGCTCTCTTCTTCGTTGTAGACCGGAATGACGAGGGACAGCATTGTGTTATTTGCCAGTTGCCAGTTGCCAGTTGCCAGTTGCCAGTTGCCAGTTGTCAGATGTCAGCTATCAGTTGTCAAGTGCCTGTTCTTCACAACTGGCAACTGACAACTGGCAACAAGACTGCCGCCATCACCAGTTCCGCAAGGGTCCACAGCAGCCGCAAGAGAATCGCCGCGACGATGGCATTCGCGCCGAGTGTCGGCAGCAGCAGTTCGGCCAGCAGCCATTCGCGCACGCCGAGTCCGCCCGGCGTCGAGGCGATGAAGCCGGCGACGTAGGACATCGCCATGAAGGCCGTCGAGGCCAGCACCCCTGGCGTCGCGCCCTTCGCGTCCAGCGATAGTAACAGGAGTTCGAGACTGATCCCCATGAAGAACCAACCGCACGCCGTCAGCAGCAGCCCGATGACCAGCGCCCCGCTACCCACGCGCGGTAACTCACTCACCCGGCCCTTGAGGACGCGCCGGACAAGGCGCTCGACGACCCGATTAAAGACGCCAGGCAGGATCGGAATGCCGGCCAGGGCGAGGAGTGCGAGCACCTTCCAGAGCAGGCCCGCCTGCCACTCGTCCTGCGTGAGCAGCAGGACCACGGCCAGTAGCGCGCCGGACGCCATCGTCGTGAGCGTCTCGTAAACGGCAGTCAGCACGGCCACGGCAGGCCGGCAGCCCGCCTGCGCCGCCATCGTCGTCCGCAGCACGAGAGCCAGCCCCTTGCCCGGAGCGTACTTGCCCAGGTGACTGAGGTAGTAGCCGCGCACGCCTGCCCGGATGGGCAGCGACTCGCCCAGTGATTGAGTCAGCCACAGCCAGTAGGCCGCCGAGCAACCCAGCCCGATGAGGTAGAGAAGACCGGCGAAAAACAACTCGCCGGCATCGGCCTGGCGAGTCGCGTCCCAGAGGACTTCGGAGGGAGAGCGCTGGTCGCCCCGACTCAGCTCCTCGTTGCGTAGCAGGCGAAACAGGTGCCAGCCGAGTCCGAGGACGATGGCGACGGTGAGGAGCCACTTCAGGAAAGGCCACCAGCGACGGAGACGCTCGCTCAT
>JBBRIK010001399.1:0-1805 GCA_038221045.1 Gemmatales bacterium | reverse complement strand
TACCGATCTTCGCTTGAAAGAAGCGCTGCCCGAAATCACCGAGGCGATCGTGGCAACCTACACCGAGTGCGGCCACATCAGCCATCTTGCCCATCGCCCGCTGCCGAGCCGGGACGGCGTGGTGGACATCCTCGCCGATGTGCTGGAGATCCTGTATCCCGGCTTCGGCCGACGGCAAAACCTGCATATGGGTAACGTCGAGTATCACATCGGCAACCTCATCGATGGTTTGCACGACAAGCTCACCTTGCAAATCGCCCGGTCCATGCGGCACGAATGCGACCCGTATGCCCCGCAGATCGATTTCGAGGCGCTCGCCCAACAAAAGGCGATCGAACTGCTTCAAAAGCTCGCCGACATTCGCGGCCTGTTGGAGCAGGACGTCGAATCCGCGTTCCTCGGCGACCCGGCGGCGAAGAGCCATCACGAGATCATCTTCTGCTATCCCGGCCTCGAAGCGGTGTCGATCTACCGCATCGCTCATGAGCTTCTGCTGCAAAGCGTCCCGCTCATTCCGCGCATGATGACGGAATACGCCCATTCCAAGACCGGCATCGACATCCATCCCGGGGCGCGCATCGGGCCCGGGTTCTTCATCGATCACGGCACCGGCGTCGTCATCGGTGAGACCTGCGACATCGGCAAAAACGTCAAGCTGTACCAGGGCGTCACCCTCGGCGCCCTCAGCTTCCCACGCGACGCCGCCGGCAATATCATTCGCGGCATGAAGAGGCATCCGACCCTGGAAGACGACGTCGTCGTCTACGCCAACGCCACCATCCTCGGCGGCGACACCGTCATCGGACATCACGCGGTCGTCGGCTCCAGCGTTTGGCTCACCCACGGCGTCGAGCCTTACACCGTCGTCACCCTGGAGAAGCCGTCGCTGCGCATCAAAAGCCCCGAGGCGAGGCAAACCTCGGCAGTGTTTTTCGAGATCTGACCCTATAGCCCGCCGTTTACGGCGGGTAGGGTGGTCCCCTTGCCGTGGTCGGCGGGCCGTAATTCATGTGGCCTGCGGGTGGGCCTGGTTACCCGCCGTAAACGGCGGGCTATATATAATGGCCCCATGCGTATTGCCGTCACCGCTGATCTGCATTGGGGGCACAACCGCCTCGGCGATGAGGCCACGCTCCTCCTGTTGCAAAATCTTCAGTCTCTGCCGCCCGACCTCTTGCTCCTTGGCGGCGATATCGGCACCAACGAGCATTTCAGCGAATGCCTCGAGCTCTTCGCCGGATTGCCCGGCCAAAAGGCCCTCGTTCCCGGCAATCACGACCTGTGGATTGCGGACGACGATCCTCGCGGCACTTCACTCGACGTCCACCAAAAACACCTGCCGGGCATCTGCAAGTTTCACGGCTATCACTATCTCGACCAGGCGCCGCTTATTCTCAAGGACGCCAACCTCGCCATCGTTGGCAACATCAACTGGTACGACTACTCCTGGTCGCTCGAACGCATGAAGGCGGAGATTCCCGACTGGCAGTGGCATCTCGATCACAAGGCGTTCACTCGCGGCAAGCACAACGATGGGCGTTTCGTCCGCTGGCCGACCGACGACGTCAGCTTCACGCGCCAGCTGGTTGCAACGATGGAAACGCACCTTACCGAGGCGTTCGGCCAGGTCGAGCGGGCGCTGGTGATGACGCATCATCCGGCATTCCAGGGGATCGCGTTTCCTCATGCGGGGCCGATCCAGGGGCTCGACGCCTTGCTGTGGGCCGCCCTTTCGGGCAATCGCTTGCTGGAACTGCTGCTGGAGCGTCATGCGGATCGCGTCCCGCTCATCTTCTCCGGGCACA
>JBBRIK010001398.1:0-1822 GCA_038221045.1 Gemmatales bacterium | reverse complement strand
CGGCTGCGGGCGATCCTCCAGCATCTTGACAGTCCTCCGAATGCCGAGCAGCGTCGCGCCATGCGAGCGGTGGAGGTCCTCGAACACATCGGTTCCCCGGAAGCAAAGACGCTGCTTCAAAAGTGGTCGGCCGGCTGTCCCAGCGCGACGTTGAGCCGTGAGGCGCGGAAGGCACTCAACCGTTGAGGAACGTCGATGAAATGCCTTCGTGCTGTTTGCGGCTTACTCGCCGGGTGGGTCCGTCTCCGTCTTGACCGATCCCGCTCAGCGGCCTGGACTGCGGATCGCAGGAAAATAGGGAAATTGTTCGGCCAAAGCGATCATGGCTGGCCCCTCTCGTCCTCCAGCGCTTGCAGCATGGTTGCGGCTGCGGTGAACGCGCAGTCGGGGGACCAAATGGGGTAGGACTTGCCAGGTTCGATCAGCCCACTCTCGTCGCGCTCGAGTTCCTGGGCAAGAACCTGGATCAAGCGAATCTTGTCGAGTCGCGATAGTGATTGCACTTCAGGTAGCACTTCGGCCAGGTTCATCGCTTCGACCTCCAGAGTTCGTCGGCCATTATCCTCCTCCCTATCGTACGGGACTTGCCGCTTGCGGCTTAGCAGAAGACCGCAAAGCCGCAAGCGGCAAGAAGGTACGTCGTCTCGCCCTCACGAAGAGACGAGACGAATGTGGCGAATCGTCTCGGGCTGAAGCAGAATTACTCCCCCTCCCGCTGTTCGCAGCGCCACGCCATCGAAGCTCAGGCGCTCGACGATGCCGCGCCGCTCGCCGTCATGACACTCCGCGATCACATCTCTTCCCATCAATCTCAGACCCCCACTCCAGGATTCCTCCAGTTCGCTAAAGTCTCCTTCAGCGAGCATACCGTAGATCGCATCGAGACGTTCGCACAACTTCAGAGCGAGAGAACGCGGCTCCAGACATTCCTTCTCCGATTCGATCCGCAGCGACGTCGCGTCCGGCAACCCGCCCTCCATGAAGTCCTCGCGCGTCTGGCGGACGTTCAGACCGATGCCGATGACTGCCCGCTGACGCATCTCGATCAGGATGCCGCACACCTTCCGGCCGCCGATCAGCACGTCGTTCGGCCACTTGATGACCGGACTCAAGCCGGTCGTCTCAACGATCATCTCGCATACCGAGACCGCTGCCCACGCCGTCAGCACGACGGGCCGGCACAGATGCGGCGGCACCTCGACGATGGCCGACATCAGCACGCTCGTATCCGGCGGACTGCTCCAGGAGCGGCCATGCTGACCCCGGCCGCCTGTCTGCTCGCGCGCCAGCAGGACGACGCCGTCGCTGTCTTCCTCCGCTGCCAGTGACAGAGCGAGCAGGTTGGTACTTTCGACGCGATCGTGGACGATCACCTTGCGTCCGATGTGCTTCATGATTGGGCGTAATCCAGGCCGATGTCGAGAGCAATGGCCGAGTGCGTCAGCGCGCCGATGCTGATTCGATCGACGCCCGTCTCCGCGATGCCGCGCAGCGTCTGGAAGTTGATACCGCCCGATGCCTCCAGCAGGACCCGCGGCGCGACATTATTGCGACGCCCGACCGCCTCGCGCAGCATGTCAACGCTCATGTTGTCGAGCAACACGATGTCCGGTTTCGCGGTCAGCGCCTCGTCGAGTTGCTGGAGCGTATCGACCTCGACTTCGAGCGGGACCGTTTTGCCGTACTTCTCGCGGACGTGGCGAACGGCCGCGGCGATGGTGCCGGCCGCGCCAGTGCGAGCGAGTGCGGCCAGGTGATTGTCCTTGAGCATGACGCCGTCGTGCAGTCCCATGCGGTGATTGTGACCGCCGCCACAGCGGAC
>JBBRIK010001397.1:0-1825 GCA_038221045.1 Gemmatales bacterium | reverse complement strand
GGTCATCGCCGCCCCACGTGCCGCACCAGGTGCCGCCCCCGGCACCGCCAACACGACCGCGGCCACACCGGCAGTCCAGGGATGAATGCACCGAACGGCCCAGTGTAGGCCGGTTTCTCAGAAACCGGCAATTCGCGCGGCGCAATCAAATCGCCTGCGCAATCCAATTCCCCCGTGGCAAAGCATTTTCGTCGTCTGCCGTCTACCCCTTGACCTTCTCCGCAATCGCCGTGAACTGCTCCAGCGCCGTTTGCAGGTCGTCGGCGATCTCACGGGCCAGCAAGTCGGGGTCGGGTAGGTCGTCGGAATCCTCCAGGCTCTTGTCCTTGAGCCAGAACAGGTCGAGGTTCACCTTGTCCCGCTTCAGCAATTCCTCGTAGCCGAACGACCGCCAGCGGCCCTCCGCGTTGCCTTCGCTCGAAGTGGCCCTGCGCGAATGCCGATTCCCAGGACGGTGGCCCTCGACGAACTCATCGAGATCGGAGTGACGGAGTGGGTTCGTCTTCAGAGTGAAGTGCATGTTCGTCCGCAGATCGTAGACCCAGAGCTTCGTCGTCCAGGGTTTCTCCTGGGCCGGCTTGGCGTCGAAGAACAGCACGTTCGCCTTGACGCCCTGCGCGTAGAACACTCCCGCCGGCAGCCTCAGCAGGGTATGCACGTCGAACTGCTTGAGCAGGTTGCGCCGCACCATCTCGCCAGCCCCACCCTCGAACAGCACGTTGTCCGGTGCGGCAATGGCGCGGCGGGCGTTGATCTTGAGCAGCGTCTTGACGTGCTGGAGGAAGTTTAACTGCTTGTACTTCGTCGGCCATTTTGGAGAGGAGCAGGAAGGTGATCTGCTCGGGATAGGCCATGTACGAGAGGCCGTCGTCGCGCAGGACGTGGGCGAAGTTTCAGGCTTTGCTGACGATCTGCTGGGTGTCGTTGCTCATGGAACTTTTGGGGAAGGGGAGGAGCTTGGGTCGGTGGCGATCAGGATTTTCTTTTCGGCCAGGGTTTGAATGAGGTCACCGATGTAGGTGTCAGTGAAGCGAGGCTTGATCTCCTTGACGCGCTGGCGGAGGTTCTCAGAGGTGAGGCGCAAGCGATTTCGGGCTGCCTCTCGATCCGCATAAACGATGGTCGCAATGAGTTCCAGGTCGGCAGCGTCGTAACTGCCGAACTCAGTCAACGCCCAGCGGAAGTGATCCCGGTGGGGTGATACTTCCTTTCCCGTCTTCGCCTGCAGTTGCGGAAGTTCCTTACCCGGAGCGAACTCGTAACCGTAGCCGGAACCTGAGGGGAAGTGGACGACCTTCGAGGAGACGGCCCCCAGCGTTTCCGCCTGGCCGAGGTCGTCGAGGACGTCGCTGTCAAAGGGGCCGTAGGTGAACAGCCGGAAGTCGTAGCCCAGAGGGACTTTCTTGATTGTCTGAAGCAGGTAAACCAGCTTCATCACGGCGGTTCGGCCGAGAGTTTTGGGGGCCTGTGCGACCAATTCGCACAACACTCCAAGCCGAAGCAGCCATCGCTCCTCGTCGCTCATTGTTTGTACTCCAGAATCGATTGCACTCGCTGCCGCGCGGTTTCGACGTCTTCTTTCCGGCAATACAGCATCACCTTCTTGATCGGCGAAAGGTGGGCCACTGGAGCAGAATACTCCGAAAGAGGCCGGACCGCACCAACCGGATTACTGCTGACGACAGGAATGTCGGGGATGCCGACCTTATACCAGGATTTCTCAGCGCGGCCCTCTGCGAGGATGAGGTCTTTCGTAGATGCCCGAACTCGTTCGAGGACAGCAAGATCATTCTGCGTGGGGGCTTCCGCGGTGTGGTAGGCTTCT
>JBBRIK010001396.1:0-1828 GCA_038221045.1 Gemmatales bacterium | reverse complement strand
TCGGCTTCCTGGGTCGGTTCGAGCAACCGCCGCATCCGTTCGAGTTCCGTGTGGTCCATCTGCGCTTTCCAGGCCGGATCGCGTGAGGCGACCTCCTTCAACCCGAGGACACAGAGGACAGGAATGGCGATCAGGCCGGCGACGGCAAGCCCTGACGTTACGGTGTTGCCGAAGCGCTGGAAATGCAGCAGCAGAGCGACGACCAGCCCCACGACCGCGCCGCCGAGGTGTCCCATGCCGCTGACCATCGAGGCGAGGCTGAGAACGCCAATCAGCAGGCCGCTGATGACCAATCCGCGCATTTGACTGCGGACGAGCCGCCGCGGCAGGTGCTTGCGGTTGAGGACAAGCCAGACTCCCTCCGCCGCGAGCAGACCGCACAGCGCTCCCGACGCGCCGCCGACGCTCGGGGCCGTCGTCAGGGCCGCGCAACTGCCGCCGAACAGCGACAAACCATACAGGACGAGATAACGCCGTCCGCCCCAGATCCACTCGCTGTCCGCCCCGAGGACGCGCAGGGCATACATGTTCATGACGAGGTGGATGATGCCGAGGTGAACGAAGCCGCAGCTCAGCAGCCGCCACCATTGACCGATCAGGATATCGGTCCGGGCGAGTATCCCCGTGTCAACGTAGACGTCCTGGAGGGCCGGTTTGGCCGCGATGATCAGCGCTCCGCCTTGCACCTTCATGGGCATGAAGAAATCGCCGGGCACGTTCAGCCGCCACGCCAGATAGAAACCCCAGACGAAGACGGCGATGTTGAGCCAGAAGATGACGCGGTTGATGCGCGGTTGGAGCGGCTTGCGGAACATCTCGCGGACCGCTTGCCGCTGCGGCGAATCGTCCTGCGAGAAGTCGAGGCCCTCAGCCTCGCAAAATCGCGCGATCGCCTGCGGATCGCTTGCCAGTTCGGCCCCGCGTGGGGTGAGCGTGAAGCCGGCCGGTTTGCGTTGCGGATCGAGGGCGATCTTGAGAATACCGGCCCGGCACAGGCTATCGAGGCAGAAGATCACGTCATCGCGCGACTCGGGCCGGCCCTGAATAAAGGGGGCGGGACGCCACGGCTGCGGAGCGCTGGCGACGCAGGCCTGGAGGATGTCGCCGACGAGGCTGGAGGCAGGCTCGGTCATGAAGGCTCCCGGCTCAAGAAAATGATGAATGATGAATGATGAATGATGAATAAAAGACAAAAATCGGTCGCTTCAAACTGTTCTCGTTATTCATCATTCATCATTCATCATTCATCATTCAGATGGCCTTCTTCCACCAGCCAGCGTTCCGCATCCAGAGCGGCCATGCAGCCTGAGCCTGCCGCCGTCACTGCCTGCTTGTAGTAACTGTCCGCGACGTCGCCCGCCGCGAAGACGCCCTCGACACTCGTGTTCGTCCGGTGCGGCACCGTCCACTTGACGTAGCCCGTCGGCTCCAACTCCAGGTGTCCCTTCAGGAACGACGTGTTCGGCGTATGCCCGATGCCGAGGAACACGCCGGCTACCGGCAGGTCCTCCGTCGTCGAGTCCGTCGTGCTCTTCAGACGCGCGCCCGTCACGCCGTCCGCGTCGCTGCCCAGCACTTCGACGAGCTGCCGATGCCACTTCATCTCGATCTTGGCGTTCGAGAGGGCTCGTTCTTGCATGATCTTGCTCGCCCGCAGTTGATCGCGGCGATGGACGATGTAGACCTTGCTGGCGAACTTCGTCAGATAGGTCGCCTCTTCGACAGCCGAGTCGCCGCCGCCGATGACGACGAGCGGCTTCTCCTTGAAGCGAGGCAGCGCCCCATCGCAGACCGCACAGGCCGACACGCCGTGGTTCTTGAAGCGGTC
>JBBRIK010001395.1:0-1830 GCA_038221045.1 Gemmatales bacterium | reverse complement strand
CTACGGGTCTCCCTTTTCGGATTTCGGATTTCGGATTTCGGATTTCGGATTTCGGATTTCGGATTTCGGATTTGAAGAGGATTTTGTTGGTCAGGGCAGCGGCACGTCCTTGAGGACGAACGGCACTTCGAGCAGGACGGTGCGCTTGCCGCTCAGCACGAGACGGACGGGATCGCCCTGGTTCTTGCGGGGCTGATAGTAGAGGGTGTAGATGCGTGGATCGTCGGGTTTTGCGGGATGGTTGTAGTGGGCGGTCGCCAGGATGAACGGATGCCCCTCGGCGTCGTAGAGGCTCAGCCCCTTCTGCTCGACCTCACTGGCCGTCAGGTTCACGGTGCCGCCGACCGGAACCGGACCGCGATTGATCCAGATCAAGTTGCCGGCAGGGGGTTGCACGGCCGGCGTGGGCGGCAGTTTCACTTCGATCTGAATCTTGTACTGGCCTGCTTCGTCGAGTTTTGCCTCGATCACGCGGACCTGAGACTTGTCCAGTCCCGGAACACTCTTGCCGCTCGCCTTGAGGATGTCCGTCACGGTCACTAGAGGAGCCGGCGGCGCCTCGACCTCGGCGGCGAGCCGGCCGCGCATCTCCTTGATCGACTTCGCCATTTTCGCGCCGAGCTTCAACTTGACTGTGCCTTCGCGCGGCGAGATGCGTGGCCCCTCCTCCATGCCGTCCCAGAGAATAAACATCTCCTCGAATTGCGGCTGACGCGGCAACTCGCCGATCATCAGCAGCGGCTGCACCAGCTTCTGTCCTCTGTCGTCGAGGGCTTCCTCGACGCGGATGGAGACGAGCCGGCCCCAGGTGTAGCGCGGCTCGACGTCAACGGCCAGGGTCAACTCGGCGGACGGTCCCAGCGGGCCGACGAGCGGCGGACGAGGTAGCACCTGGAGACGTAGCGAGCCGGCCTGGAACATCGGGCGGGTCGAGACGCCATCGACGAGGAAGAGGCGATCCTCGATGGCCGGGCGGTGGCGATAACTGTGCTTCCACATCATGCGCCGTCCGCCTCCGAATATCTCGTCAGGATCCGTCACCTGTCGCGTCGCCAGTTCCGGAGGACGCTCCTGGAGGCCCGCCTTCTCGCATAACTGGCGCAGGGCCTCCCAGAGGGCGACCTCGCCGGTCGAGACTGTCACCTTGCGATTGGCGAGTTTCGCCTTGTCGCTGTCGGCAAGGACGACCTTGACGCCGGAGCGGCGTGCGAAGTCGGCCACGGCATCCGCGACGAGAACGTCCTTGAAATCGAGCCGAAGCTTGAATGGCTGCAACACCTGTTCAGTTTCCAGCAGCCGTTCGATGGCGTCGAGGATCTCGTGAGTGCGCTTGCGAACGTCGGCATCGCTGCTGCGGGCCGCCTGACGCAATTGAACGAGTGCTTGAGAGCTGCGCTGTTTGAGCAGGGCTTGCGTGGCGGCTTCCCGCTCGCGGAAACGCGGGCTGCCGAGTTGCTTGATCCAGCGAGGGAGATCGCCGGCCTCGTCCTTCTTTTCCTGGGCCTGAATGGCGAGGCTTCCGAGGATCAGACCGACTGTCATCGCGAGGAACAAGCGCGCGGACATGGAGACACCTCTTCATGCGATGGGTAGCCGCATGTCAAACAAAACTGCGTCAAGTATACATACTATCGTGACGAATCAGCGAAGAAAAGTAAACGGGGGAGTGACAAAGTGACAAGGACAAGAGGGGTGTGCCTTGAGAAAGTAGGTGAGAAATCGAGGCTGGTCTGCTACTGTAAGTTGAGTGCGGGGAAATGCTCCCTGTGGTTCAAGGCCACCCTCGACTTAACTCCAGGAAGGTTCTCATGTTGAATGAATCCACCTCGG
>JBBRIK010001394.1:0-1832 GCA_038221045.1 Gemmatales bacterium | reverse complement strand
ATGTCAGCGATTGAATCCCTCGGAAGCCACCTACTGCTTTTACGATGGGACGGCGCTTGACAATGGAAAAGTCTCGGGCGAAGGCGCCTCCATCGATTTCAGCACCTGGGTCTTTCCGATGCCGTTCGTCTTTCCGAGCGGCGCCCGTTGCAGCAACTTCATGCAGCTCGCGCTCGCCTGCCAGAAGAACCCGCAGGAGACGATTGAGGTCTTGCAGAAGGGCTTCCTCGGCGGCTTCTTCGGCTCGCTGGGCCGGGTCGATCTGGCAATGGCGGCCAGTGCCGCGGCCAAGGCACCCGATCCGGATCGGGGAGTGGACGACCTCCTCGCGAAACTGCCCGGTTCCCCTCTGCGTCCTGCCATGCTGTTGGTCGATCCCCTCGAAATGAGCCTGGGCGTCCTCCACGTCGGCGAGGATCGGCAACTCGAACTGAAGTTGACTAACAAGGGAGACCGCCTGGTCCACGGCAAGGTTTCGATCGAGGCCTGTCCCTGGCTGGTCGTCGGCGAGAGTGGAGTGTCGGAAAAGCTCTTTCAGTTCTTCGACAAGATAAGCATTCCCGTCCATGTTCGAGGCAAACTGCTCCGTTCCAAGAACCAGCCGCAGAAGGCCGAGATCGCGATCGAGTCCAACGCCGGCAACTTCATCATCGAGGTAAACGTAACCGTCGCGGTCAAGCCGTTCACGCAGGGGGCGCTGTCGGGAGCGACGTCGCCCCGCCAGTTGGCCGAGAAGGCCAAGGCCCAGCCCAAGGAGGCGGCCGTCCTGCTCGAGAATGGCTCCGTGGCCCAGTGGTACGAGGCGAATGGCTGGACCTATCCGGTGCAGGGACCGACCGCCACGGGTATCGCAGCCGTGCAGCAGTTCTTCGAGGTGCTGGGTCTGGTCAAGCCTCCCAAGGTGGAGATGACCGAATCGGCCGTGTCGCTCAACGGCAGGCCTGGAGAGCGGCTCGAATACGTCCTGAATGTTGTGACCCAGGAGAAACGTGCGGCCGTCGCGCATGGGGTCAGTGACCAGCCCTGGCTGACAGTGGGCAAGACGACCTTTCGGGGCCAGACGGCTTCGATCCCCCTGCTGATCGAATCGGTCCCTCACGATCCGCACCGAACCCTGATGGCCCAGGTGAAGGTTAGCGCCAACGGCAACCAACGTTTTGACATCCCGGTGACGCTGGCGGTTGGCGATACGCCGGCGGGTTACACGGCGAGCCGCCCCAGTGTGCCGCCTCCGACCCTAACTCCCGAACCGGCGTTTCCCCAGGTCATTCCCGTGTTGCCCTTCGCGGATGGCGCTTCCGCACCTTCGCCCGCAGCCATCGCGACGACCCCGCGAAGCCAGCCGACGATTGCGATACCCAGCCCCTCCGCTCCCACAGCGGTCGCGACTGAAGCGGCCGCCGCGCCTGCTCCGGGAGTGCCGTCGTCCCGGGCCGCCGATCGTAGACAATTGCTGATCCGGTTGCTGCCGGTGGGCATCGTTCTGCTGGGATTGTTCACGGCCGTCGCTCACGATCTCTTTTTCCAGGACCCAGCGGAGGCACCGCTCCCGGAGATCGACTACGACAATCCACTCCTCGGTCTGCAGTTCCACGACGCGCCCGGCAAGATCGTCAAGGTTCCCAGCATGCGTTTCGGGCTAGGTGTTCCCGATCCCAGCGACCGCACTAAATTCAAGACCCGCCTCGTCTTCGACGAGCAAGGCCAGACCTGCAACGTCTGCGTCCGCATCGATAAGACCATCGACTATCTCTGGGGCATCGAGCAGGGAAGTTGGAAGCCTCCCATCAAGCAATTGCTGGGAGAGAACCTGCAACACAAGCGGCTGATCG
>JBBRIK010001393.1:0-1837 GCA_038221045.1 Gemmatales bacterium | reverse complement strand
GCCCGTCACTCGACGGGCTGAGGGATCTCCCTCTGACTTGCCTGGATTCAGGGTCCGCTGGAATGTTCCGCCTCGATAATGCGGAGGACGCCATACTCAGCCGCCGCATGATCGACGGTGAACCGGAACTCGTGAATCCGTCCGTCTCCATCGGTGTCGCGAAGCAGGGAGGCAAACACGAACTGTGAACTTCCCGCATCGGGACGGTTGTCGGAATCGTTGCGATAGGCGTCCGAGACGTTGGCAAGCGAGGCGTGCAGGTTGACGAAGACCCGGATAGGGGCCGGGCGTGAAATGCCGCTCACAGTGCGAAAAAACGCCTTGACGGGCGGCAGGATCTCGCGTTTGTAGGCCACGAGACCTCCTTGCTACAGATCGCCGCCCGCTTCCAATCGGGCTAGAATATCCTCGATCATCTCGCCCGATCCTGGGGGGTGAACTGCACGGATTTCATCCAGTTTCTTCTCGTCAATGTGTTTGCGTGGGCGAGAGACCCGATCGATCTCACTCTGAAACTCGCGAAGAAACGCCTCGATTTCTGCAGTCGCCTCGGCTAACTGAGTTGTTCCCTCAAGATCCGGTGCAAGCCCACCCGCGACGCTCCGGAACAAAGCCTCGACTTCCCTCTGGACTCTCAAATACGCCCGCGCGGCATCCCTTCCGAGATGCACTCCTGAAGCAGCGCGATGGTGGTTCTGAAAAGAGCAATCCTGAATCGGTTCCCTGAGCAGTTCGATGAGTAGACTCCTGACCGCTGGCACTCCCTCCCTCGGGGGGACTATCCGCTGGCGTCCTTTGCTGGCTTCCTGGAGCCGGACGTCTTATTCGTTTTCTCGCTGCGTTGTCCCCCGGTAAACTGGAGTCGTACGAATTGCGTTTCATTCCAGCGCGCCCACACAGCACGCGCGGGCGAGTTTGCGTCCGGGGTGTGGCGGAATCGGCCTGTCAACGGTTCGAGGTAACCTGTCAGAAGTCGCTGAAAGCGATAGAAGGCGACCCGTCAAAAGGGTATCTCTTCGTCCTGAATGGGGCCCTCGGTAACTCGCCGGGCGATGACGGAGAGCCGGCGTTCGAGGTCTTCGCATTTCTCCTCCAGGACCGGCTGGTTTTCGGCCACGGTCGCCAGACAATCGCACAGCGTCGCCAGAACCGGCTCGACCAGGGAGGGAGTATCCCCCCGCATGGCATCGCGCAGGTTGCCGAACGCGCGGTTGAGCTGGTCGATGGGGCTTTGCCCGGCGTGAGCGTCCTTCAGGTCCTCGATCAACTCGACCAGGTGAGCGCCCACGCAGGCGATGGCCAGGGACGGCGAATGCCCGAAAGACTCCTCATTGACATAACTCCTCTTCCACACCGATTCGGTGACAGGGGTTTGCTCGGCGAGACGTCTCTCATCGCAGCGACGGCTGAACTCTTCATAGTCCCGCTGCTCCTCATCCCAGTCCTCATGTGTGTGGTGGAACGAGAACGCGAACTCGTCGTCCATGCCGGAACCATCGAGGCACCAGAACATGGGACCGGGAAGCTCCGCCATCATCTGGCACATCGGGCAATCGTGGTCGATGACGGCCTCGGCACCCGTCATGCCCTCGGGCAGCCTGGCCCGTTCCCGGGCGATGACCGAAGCGGGCGTCCGGCCATGCAGGTCTTCGTACTCCGGCATATTGAGCCATTCGTCGCGCAGAGCTTCCAGCCGGGCAATCTCCGCGGCCAGTTGATCGGATTTTCCCTTGCCACGCGCGCATCGATCCCAGCAGATGTCAAGCAGGCCGCGAACCAGTTTGTAATAGACGACGATTTCATGCGTACCGAACCCGCCGAAGCGATAGGCTGTGAC
>JBBRIK010001392.1:0-1845 GCA_038221045.1 Gemmatales bacterium | reverse complement strand
GGCGATAGGGATGGCTGGTGACGATGCGCCAGTTCTCGCCGGGCTGGAGCGATTCGCGGATGCTTTCCAGCACGTTGTAGCTGCTGGCGATGTTGCGATTGAGCCAGAGAGTGACGCTGCTCATGAGGTCATTTCCGCTCTGGATGAATCAGGTCGAACGGCGCAGCGGGGTCGAGGCCGATTGCTCGCGGACGTGACGCACGAAGCGCTCCCAGGCGGCGGCGTTGGCCGGCACCGTCGCCCCGGCCACATCGAGTTCCCCCAGCAACTCCGCCGCGCTGCCGTAGGGCGTCGCGCCGTCATCGCCGCACAATCGACGCAGCACGCCTTGCAGCGACTCCGGCAGCGGCTTCGGTTTTGGTCCCTTCTTCTCCGCCGGCGACGCCGACCAGGCAAGCGCGCATCGGCCAAGCCCACGAAGGTCGTCGCGGGCCTCGCTTCCCGCCGGCTCCTCCGACGGATTCAGCCAGACCGGTTCGCCCAGGCCGCACAGTTTGAGAACGCCCTCCGCTGTCACAATCACCTGGCCGGGATGAAGATTGCCATGAATCAACCCCGCCTGATGGGCCGTCTGCAGGCCGAGGGCCGCCTGCGACAGCAGACGGAACCACACGCCCGGCACAGCAGCCAGGGCCGGCCAATCGCTCGAAGGCAGTCCCGTCAACCACTCCTGCAATACCGCGGGCCGGCCCGCGATCTCCAGGACTTCATACGTCGCCGACACGTTCGGATGCCGCAGGGCGGCGACGGCGGCGAAGCGCTGCTGAAACTCGTCGGGCCGGATCGCGTCGTCCATCTCGCTCTCGGCCAACTGACGCAGCAGACTCTCGCGTTCGTTGCGCGGATCGAAGACGCGATAGGCCGCCTCGTGAGGCGTGGCATAGAGCCGATCGATGACCCGCACCGGCCCCAGCACCAGACCGTCGAGATCCCCCGCCTCGATCAGGGCCAACTGGAAGAGCGTCAAATAGCCGCCCTGCAACAATAGTTGCCGCAGCGAGCGCCGCTTCCGCCGTGCCTCCACCAGCAGGGCGGTCAGCGTCTCGGCGTCAATCAGTTCGAGGGATCGCATCAGTTCCCCGAGCTGGCGATCACCGGGTTCCGCGTCTTCCGTGAGGCTGAGCAAACCGGGCCGCACCGAGGCGAGCGAGGGCTGCTCCTCCGTGGCGATGCTCCCGTCCGAAGGTGCTTCGGGCAGGTCGGCCTCGACGCCCGCCAACTCGCGCAGTTTTCGGCGATACCATTCGCGCATGTCAGCAAGGTGACGATCGACTTCCTGCCGCCGTTCGACGACTTGCAGTTCCTGTTTCTCGAGCTCTTCCGCCTGCTGGGCCAGTTGTTGCGACGTCGCGGCAATCTGCTGGGCGCGCTGCTCCACTTCGGCGAGGCGAATCTCCAGCCGGGTTTCGCCCTGGGTCAGCGATAGTTTCAACTCCGCCAACTGGCCCTGCCACTCGCTCAACTGCTGGCGGAAAGCCGCGACTGCCAGACGATGCGCGTCCTGGGCCTGGTGAAGCTGTTGCTCCTGTTCGCGCAGCCGTTGCTGATCGCGTCCCAGGCCATCCCGCAGGGCGTCCAGGTCGGCCCGTCCCTGACGGACATACTGATGCACCTCCGCCAGATGCTCACGCAGTTGCTCGCGCGCCAGCCCCAGCCGTTGCAGCGCCTCGTCGGCTTGCGACTGCAACAGGGGCAACTGCTGCTGCACGATTGCAGCCTCGGCCCGAGCCTTCTCGACCTCTCGCCGGACCCGCTCCGACTCCTCGGCCGCACGCACTTGCTCGGTTTCAAGCTGCTGGCGCGTCGCGGTCATTTGCAGCCTGGCCTCGATCACCTCCTGGACCT
>JBBRIK010001391.1:0-1845 GCA_038221045.1 Gemmatales bacterium | reverse complement strand
GGCACCGTGGCGTTGACGCGCGAGCCGTCCGGCAGTCGGGCATCGACCATCGGCGACGCCTCATCGATGTGCCGGCCGACACGGGCCGCGATGCGCTGGATGATGCGAAGCAAATGCGCGTCGTCGCGGAAGCGAACCTCTGTCTCTTCGAGTTTGCCGAAGCGTTCGATGTACACACTATCGTGGCGGTTGACGAGGATATCCGTGACGGCAGGGTCGGCCATCAGCGGCGCGAGGGGACCGATACCGAGCGTCTCTTCGAGCAGGTCGTCCGCGAGTTGCCGGCGTTCGGCGTCGTTGAGGGTCAGGTCGTCCTGAGCGAGGACGCGGGCCACGAAGTCGCGAACGACACGGCTGAGTTCCTCCTCGCCGGCGGAGAGCAGATTGGCCCGATCCAGTTCGTCGAGCAAACGCGCGTGAAGTGTGGCCTTGACGCTGTGATGCTGGCCATGAGTGGCCTTGCTCTCGACCTTCGGCGTTTTCAGGCCCGACTCGGAGGAGCGAGCGCGTTGCTGAACGCGGTCGGTTGGCAGACCGAGGGCGGCTTTCGAGAGGATCGAGCGCGGATCATTGTCGGCCATGAGAATCCCCCGTCGCTTGCGGCGCTGCGGTTACTTCGTCGGACGTGTGGCGCGGGCCGGACGGCCCGCGGGCTTGATCGCATCGACTTCTTCGACCAGCTTCCACAGGGCCGGGACGAAGCGCGAGAACCAGCCCGTCGCGGTCAGGATGTAGGGCTGCCCGAGGTTGGCCGCGATCAGCAGTTTCTTCTGATACGGAATCACATGATCGATGTTCCGCTGCAGCCGGGCCGCCACGTCCTCCGGCTTCAGGTTGCCGGCAAAGTTTGAATAGCGATTGAGGATGATGCGCTGCCGTTCGGCCGGGAAGCCAAGCGTGTCCAACACCGTCAGCAGACGGGCAGCACCAAGCACGGTCGGCACGACGCTTTCCAGGACGAGATAGGCACGGTCGCAGAGATCGAGAACGGCGATCATCACGCCGTCGAGCAATGGGAAGCAATCGACGATGACGTGATCGTAAGTGCGGCGCGCCAGCGTCAGGACATGGGCCATTACCTCGTCCGTCACCTGAGCCGCTTCGACAGCGTCAGCCGGCGCGGTCAGCAGATGCAGCCCACACGCATGCGGCACGGCGAGTTGGCGCAGCAGTGTCTCGTCGAGGCGGTCGCGCTCGCGGACGGCATCGGTCAGCGAGGTGGCCGGCTTCAGGTCGAGCATGGCGGACGTGACGCCGAGTTGCAGCGAGGCGTCGATGAGCAGCACGCGGCCCGGATGGCGTGTGGCCAGGCCGCAGGCGGTGTTGACCGCGAGCGTCGATTTGCCGACGCCGCCCTTGTTGCTCATGAAGGCGGTGATCGGCCCCAGGCGCGTCGGGCCAGTGGCAGCCGGTTTGCCCACCCGATCGAGGAGCTGGCGCAGATCGGAAGTCGAGAGCGGACGGCGCAGGAAGTCGCGGACGCCGGCGCGAAGGGCGGCGATCAGGACGGCGCTTTCGGAAATATCGTGTCCGAACACTTCGGGCGAGAAGACGGCGGCGACGGCGGTGTCGGGTGAGGCGTGGGCGGCCTCCGCGGCGAAGGTTTCGAGGGGCCGAAGATCACGGCCCATCTCGATGAGGGCGAGCGTGGGCCGCCGGCCGCGCAGTGTCTCCAGTCCTTGGCGGACCTCGGAGGCTTGATGGATGACGGCGGTGACGTCTTCGAGCGCGGCGAGGGCGGCGTCCACTTCGCGCCGGAGCTTGGGATCGGAGGAGACGAGCAAAATGGTGACGTTGGCGGACACGGAGGTCTCAAGGGGAAGGACCGAGAAAACGATTGACCAG
>JBBRIK010001390.1:0-1857 GCA_038221045.1 Gemmatales bacterium | reverse complement strand
TGGCCGGTCCGCCGGGGGCCGTGTATTCCGCCGTTCACCATTTTAACAACCCCCCCGCGCCCCCAGGGGCGGGTTTGCACTACCCGCCTCCCTGGCGGCCGCGGCTCGTTAGCGCGGCTCGTTTGAACGATTCCTGGTGCGAACAGGGAAGTGAGAGAGGAGCTGCCGATGCCGCTGCACGACTGGACGGACGACCGCGGCTGGGACAGCGTCCATCAGTTGTGGATCAACGCGGTATTGTTCTGGGTTCAGGACCGCTTGCCGGCCGGCTACCGGGCGTATCTGGGCGGTGTCCCAGGTTTGACGATTGCCGCCGAACAGGGACGGCCAGACCTCGGAGTCCGCGCCTGGCAAGAACCGCGAGAAGTGCAGGACAGTCCGGCCGAGAGACCTCAGCCGGACTTCCAGGCGGTCGCGCTGATGCATCCCGAGACGTATGGCCAGGCGGTTCACGTCCTGCACCAGGGGCAGCTTGTCGCGGCCATTGAGTTGGTGTCGCCACGCAACAAGGACCGCCCCACGGCGCGCGAGTTCTACCGGAATCGGTATCTCGGTTATCTGTGGTCCGGAGTGCATCTGATGTTGGTGGACGTCCACCGGCGGCCCATCGGCTATTCGTTCGTCGAGGCGATGGGGGCGGAACTGCAATGCCAGTTTCCGGCCGGAATGCCGCCTCATGCGGTGAGCTGGAATGCAGGCGGGCCGACTCCCGAGGGGGGCCAGTTCCTGGACGGCTGGTATCGGCCGCTGACCGTCGGGGAGCTGTTGCCCACCTTGCCTCTGACCCTGAACGCCGAGAGGTCGCTGTCGATTTCTCTGGAAGTCACTTACATGTCGGCAGCACGGCGGGCCTATCTGGAGTGATCCGGACAGGTCTTCTTGAAGCTGGTTCTTCACGGACCACGAGCATGCGTATCCTTTTCATTGGCGACGTCGTCGGCCCGCCCGGTATCGACTTCCTCCAGAAGGCGCTGCCGGTGCTGCGCCGCGCTGAGAGCATCGATCTCGTCGTCGCCAATGCCGAGAACTCCGCCGGCGGCTCGGGTATCACCGCGAAGCAATATCGCCGTATCCGCGCCAGCGGCGTCGATCTGATGACGCTCGGCGACCACATCTACAAGAAGGCAGAGATCATCGCGACGCTCCAGGAAGACGAGCGCGTCTGCAAGCCGGCCAACTTTCCTCCCGGCGCTCCTGGGCGGGAGTTCGCCCTGACGACGACGCAGGATGGCACGACCGTGGCGGCGTTCTGTGTCCTTGGCCGGCAGTTCATGCGTCCGGTCGATTGTCCGTTCCTCGCGGCGGATCGGGTGCTGAAGGCGCTGGAAGGCAAGGCTCGCGTCATCATCGTCGATGCGCACGCCGAGGCGACGGCGGAGAAGTACCTGCTGGGCCATTACCTCAAGGGACGGGTCAGCGCCGTTCTCGGTACGCACACCCACGTTCCGACGGCGGACGAACAGATTCTGCCCGGGGGGACCGCTTTCATTTGCGACGTGGGGATGACAGGGCCGTACGACAGCGTGCTGGGACGGCGCATCGATCGGGTGACGACGACGACGGTGACCTTCGTGCCGACGATGTTCGAGGTGGCCGAGGGCGACCCGCGCATCGGCGGAGCGATCGTGGACCTTGACGCAGTCACGGGGAGAGCGAGCAGCATCCGCCGGGTGATGCTGGACGAGAAGGGATTGGCAGTTCTACGGCAGCAGGAAACGCCGGTGGAATGCGCTCCGCTGCCTCCGGCGATGTGACAAAGGTGAGGAAGAACTTCGTGCCGCTTGCGGCGTAGCGGTCACACCGCTACGCCGCAAGCGGCGGAAGGTATAGTTAGTAGTAGATGTTTCTCTTCTTAGC
>JBBRIK010001389.1:0-1857 GCA_038221045.1 Gemmatales bacterium | reverse complement strand
ACTCGACACTACTGTTGAAACTTACTCATCCGAAGTGCGAATGATCTTCGTCGAACTCTTCTGCTGGCTGTACTGGTGCCAGCGAGCCGCATCCCACATCTCGAAGTGATCGTCCATGCCGATCAGGACGACCTCGCCGGTCAAGCCGCCATACTCGACGAACTTCTCCGGCACCTTGAACGAACCCGTCGCATCCATCGACGCCTTCATGGTCTGCGAGAAGTAGAGCCGCTTGAACGCCTGCACCTCAGCGTCCGTCACCTGGGCCTTCTCGATGCGATGCAGCATTCGTCGCTCGGCCGTCTGGCTGACCAGCCACAGGCAGCGATCCGGTCCCGGCGTCAGCAGCATCGTCTTGCAGGCACCCATCTGATCGCAGACCTCCTTCGGCACGACCAGAGCGTGCTGGCCGTCGATCTTGCACTCGAACGTTCCCGTCATCGGTACGACGCCGCTGCCGTCTTCTGGCTTCGCCCGGATCACGGGCAAGGGCTTGACGGTCGTGGTGGTTGTCCTCAGCATCGCCGGGGCGATGGTGTCTGTGCCGGCCGGACCGCTGACGCGAACGATACCCGAACTTGTGACCTCACCAGGCAGACGGATCATGGTCCCGCCGGGGACCACGCTCTCAGGACGCACGTCGGGATTGAGCTTCAGGATTTCAGTCCAGCGCTCGCCGTCGCCGAGCTTTTTGCGGGCGATCTCCCGCAGCGTCTCGCCGCCCGTCGGGGTCCAGTAAGCATTGTCCGCGACGGGAGCCGAGGGGGGCCTGTCCATCATCGGGACCTTCGCTGCCGGCGTCAGCGGAGCGGGGGCAACCGCTTCGGCAAGCGGCGCGGGTACGGGCCGTTCAGCTTTCTTGTCGGCCGTGGGCAACGGCGGAGCGGGGATGTGAACCGTGCCGATAATTTCGATCTTCTTCTCTTCCTTCCCTGCCGGCACCCCTCCACTGGGGGGAAGAGGCGACGCCTCGAACTTGGGCGGGGCAGTCACGCTGGGCGGCGCGGAACTTACCACTGGCAGAGGGCCGGGGACAACGCTCTCACCGACCTTGATCGGCTCGGGAGGCGCGAGGGCGGCATTCAGTGCCGGCGGAGGCGGGACTGCATCAATCGTCGCGGGAGGAGGAAGCGTGGGCAGCGCTGGCGGTTCCACCGACGTTTCCTTCTCCTTCTTGTCCGCGTCGGCGCAGACAACACTGCTGGCTCGGCTCGCATTGCCGGAGCCTTCCTTGAGCCGGCACGCCAGTGCCACGCCGGCAACGCACAGCACCGTCAAGGCCGTGATCCAACCAATCGGCTTGCTATTGAACATCCTTGCTCCTTGAATCAAACGCTCCAGAAACGTGCGCGGGTCGTGGGTCGAATTCAGCCGCACGCTTATGGACCATTTCCTGACCGGCTCACCACCACGATCAAGGGGACCGTCCATGTTCAGCATCCCCTGGAAGACGGGCCGCCCGGAGCTTGGCGCTCCTGGCCCGTGGATTATCCTTCACCTCAGCATCGCTGGCCTCGATCGGCTTCTTCGTCAGCACTTGCCAGCGTTCACCATCGCGAAATGCCTGCTTGACTCGCCGATCTTCCAGCGAGTGAAAACTGATTAGCACCGCCCGTCCGCCCGGCCTCAGGCACGCCGGCAACACGCCAAGCAAACCTTCGAGAGCGGACAGCTCATCGTTGACGGCGATCCGCAGCGCCTGAAAGACGCGCGTGGCCGGGTCGATGCCTGGTTTGCCGCGCTTGCCCGGCGAGCGTGGCACACAACGCCGCACCAGCTCCGCGAGTTGCGTTGTCGTCTCAAGAGGTGAGCGTTCGCGAATCTCGATGATACGGCGGGCGACGCGCCGGCTGTGTC
>JBBRIK010001388.1:0-1859 GCA_038221045.1 Gemmatales bacterium | reverse complement strand
CTGGTCCTCGCCGGCGGCTGGGGCTGGAAAGCCGACGAGGTCGCCGCCTACTTCCACGACCACGCTCGCCACAAGAACGTCCTCCGTCTCGGCTACGTTCCCGAAGAGGCGCTCGGGGCCGTCTACAACGGAGCCCGCGTGCTGGCCTTTCCCTCTCTGTACGAGGGCTTCGGACTGCCGCCCGTCGAGATGCTCGCCTGCGGCGGAGCCGTGCTGGCCTCGACGGCTGCCGCGGTCGCGGAAGTGGCGGGGGGACAGGCACACCTGCTGGAACCGCTGGACGTTTCGGCCTGGCGGCAGGCGCTGGCGCGGGCGATCAAGGACGACGACTGGGTGAGGCAACTGGGTCGGGGAGCGGTCGAGCATGCTCGACCCTTCACCTGGGACGCCTGCGCCGCGGAAACTCTCCGCGTCTATCGGCACGTCGCGGCGGGACGATACGATTGCGGCAACACGGATCAGCCACTCGCGGCATAGCGGCTCCTACTTTCGCAAGCCGCGCAAGCCCTCCGCCAGCGCTCGCTGATAGAGCCAGATATCGCCGCCATAGGCAAGGCAGCGGAAGCCCTGCGTCAGACGCCGCTTGCCCTCTTCGACCGTGGCGACGAGGACGGCCGCCGCCTTGCCGTGACGATTGACGGCGTCGATGGTCTTCGCGATCGCCTCATCGACGCGCGGATGCGTCAACTGGCCGGGAATGCCGAGGAAGTTGGTCAGGTCGAACAATCCCATCCACAGTACGTCGATGCCCGGCACGGCCGCGATGGCTTCGACATTGTCGAGTCCAACCGTCGTTTCAATCTGAGCGATGAGCAGCACTTCCGCGTTGGCGCTGCGGACTTTCTCCGCGACGTCCCCACCGCCGTAATCGTCGTGAGCGATGCCGAAAGCCGCGCCTCGGCGTCCCTCCGGGGGATACCGGGAGAACTGCACGATCTTCTCCGCCTGCTCGGGGCTATCGACCATCGGCACCATGATCCCCATGGCGCCGACGTCGAGACAGCGCGCGACCCAGTGATACTCCGTCGAGGGAACGCGAACGATGGGAATGGTGCTGACGGTCTTCGAGCCGGCCATGAACTGGCGAATGGATTCGATGCCCAGCCCGGTATGTTCCATGTCGTAGACGAGGAACTCGGCCCCGGCCTGGGCGGCGATTTGCGGCAGCCCGGTGCAGGCGAACTCGAACACCATGGAGCCGAGAGCGACTCCGCCGCTGTTGAGCGTGTGCTTGACCGTGTTGGGTCTCATGAGGCGGATGCTCTTGTCTCGCGGATCGATCGAGGTATAAGACTGCTCATTCCGGTCCATTGTTCAGATAGGAAGGAGAGGGGAGATGTCCACTCGGGTGACGCTGGCGCTGACCGGCTGGCTGGCGCTATCAGGAATGCCGCTCGCTCTTCGGGCGGCTGAACCGGGCAAGGACGGACGAGAAGCGAAGTTGAACGAGGTGTTGGCAGCCTATCAGAAGGCCTGCGCCCAGGGAGACTTTCTGAATGCGCGTGAACTGGGACAGAAGGCATTGTCCATGGACCCGGAATGCTTCTACGCGAAACGGCAAAACCCCCAGGAGACCGCTGAACCCATCGAGGCGTTCTTGGTGAACAACGAGCATTGGGGACCAATTATGGCAACCAAGGAAACCTGGAAAGAGACTCTGTGGCGCTGGTTCATGGGTCCGCCCTCTCACATGACCTTCGACCGCATCCATGGCGGCATTGAGTGAGACCGGCGACAGGCGAGCGGCACGGCGTAAGCGTGCCGGGTGTTAAGTCAACACCCGCGCGCTTAAGCCGTGGCGCGCGCCGCGGAGCCATACGCAGAATTGAGTAAATCTCGGCACTCCAGGCAATAGCGCG
>JBBRIK010001387.1:0-1860 GCA_038221045.1 Gemmatales bacterium | reverse complement strand
GACCCCAGGCATACCATTCGACGGGATTGCGGGCGTGCTGGCGCAGATAAGGACTCGTCTCGTTCACGAGACGGTTAGTGCGATCCTGTGGCTGGCTCATCGTTGTCTCCGGCGCAAGTGGTTCCCTTTATCGTAGGGAATCACCCGGAGCCACGCCGCTCGCGGCTGTGCGGAAGAGCGCTACCCCGCAAGCGGTAGACGCTCAATTGTCCGCGACGGTTGCCTCGATCGTCACCGGCAGCGATGCGCCGGCCTGATCGGTTTTGATGAGGAGCTGCTTGCGCAACTCACCCGGTTTCATGAGTTGACACTTGAACGTCAACACCTGCGTGGTCGCCGCCACCGCCGGCAGTTCTCCCATCAGGGCGATTCCCTCTCCCTGCCCATCGACGGCAACGATGCGGAAGGGCGTCTGCCCGCGCACGACGACCTTGCGGATGAGCGAGTCGCCTACCTGGGACATCCCGAGGCGCAGCACCGGCGGCGTCACCGTCAACCCGGCCTGCACATTCGCCTCGACGAGAATCGCAATCAGTGGAGTGGCGGGATCGTTGGTCCTCAGGTTCAGTTCGTGTTTCAGCGCCCCTGTCGGCACCTCGCTCTTGAGAGTGACTTTCACCTGATAGCCGACCTGACCCGGCCGGCGATACAGTTCTCGATACGTCGCCTCGAAGGGCAAGTCCTTGGCGATCGCCTCGGTGATCCGCCAGTCGAGGGTGCCGGCATACTCGACGTCGATGGTCTGTGCGGGGTGCTGGCCCGGCGCGACTGCGCCGAAGCTGACCTGTCCGGGCTTGAAGACGACGTCGGCCCGGCTCGTGGCCGTCACTTTCAGCTCGGCCGTCGAGATGAACTGAGGTCCGACGGTGACGAAGACGGTGACGGTCTTCGGCCCGCTGAACCGGCGAGCGTCCATCGTGACCTCGATGTAACCGGTCTCGCGCGGTTTCAGGACCTTCGGAACGGGCGTGGCCGCCACGCAGCCACAGGAGACGCGGGTTTCGGTGATCTCCAGCGGCACCGCGTAGATATTGGTGATCGCGAAGCGATGATAAGCCTGCGCGCCTCGGGCGATGGTGCCGAAGTCATGGCTGACCTGGTCCTTGAACAGCTTGTTCGCCCAGCCCTGGGCCGTCGCCGCGGGCGCTGTCGCCAGCAGGACCAGCCCCGCGAACAGGATCGGTCTCATGTCGTCTCCCTCTTCCGTTGTGGTCCGGCTTACCCAGACCGGTGTGGAATTCTAACGGTCCTGCTCTGGCGCGAAAAGGCGGAATGAGATTGCCTTGACCGACTTTTCGCGCGTTAATGACGGTTGCGAATCCTGGGCAAAAAGGAGAACCCTCATGAGTGTGGATATGACGGCGTTGGCGAAGGCTGCGCTGATCGGCGAACTGGAGTCTCTGCAGAAGGACGTGAGACAACTGGTCGAACCGTTGACGCAGGAGCAGTTCTGGACGAAGCCGATCGAGCCAGGCAACTCGGCCGGCCATCTGGTGCTACACCTGACGGGCAACCTCAATCACTTCGTCGGCGCACAACTGGGCAAGACAGGCTACGTCCGCGATCGTGAGCGCGAGTTCAACGAGACGAATTTCCCGCCCAAGGAAGAAACGCTGATTCATCTCGACTATGCGGTCGCGACATTCCGTCGCATCGTGGAAGGGCTGACGCCGGAGCAACTCGCCGACGCACATCCGACCGAGAGGCTTGGCTTCGTTCTGCCGGGATTGCTGCATCTCGTGGCGCACTTCGCCCTGCATCGAGGACAGATCTCGTACATCGCGCGGCTTGTGGTTCGTTGATCCAGAACGAGCCGAATACAAACAAGAGCCGCGCTCGTCAGGGAGGGGTTGGATAACC
>JBBRIK010001386.1:0-1867 GCA_038221045.1 Gemmatales bacterium | reverse complement strand
GGCCCAGTTCGCCGAAGCCATCGACCCAGAGTTGCCATTCATAGCGCGCCTTATCCGCATCGGTCAGTGGTCTGGTGTTTGTCATGATGGGCCGTCATCCCCCCGCGATGGGGGAAAGAAAGGTGATCTGGTCGCCGTCCTTGAGGAGTGTCCCTTCGGGCTGTGCTGCCTGCTCGTCATTGATGAAAACGAGCAGGCTGGATTGCAGCACACCCTTGCCGTCAAGCAGCAGCCGGCTCAACTCTTCGCCGTGACGCTGAACCAGCAAGGCGAGCAAGGAGGGGAGCGTCGCCGGCGCATCTATCTCGACCTCTTCGGTACCGGTCTTCGCGGCTCGGCGCAATTGAGCGAGATAGTGGACGGTGACCTTCATGGCATGGCTCCTCGTGCCAGCTCGTCGAGTTCGGCCTGGTGAACCTGTCCCTCCTTGAGGATCAGCAGTTGATCGGCGAGGCGTCGCGCCTCGGCGGGGCTGTGAGTGATGTGCAGTGTGGTGACGCCGGTCTGGCGCTGGACTTCACGCAGAAGCTGATACATCTCTGCGCGGGTCTCCTCGTCGAGGGCGCTGAGCGGCTCATCGAGCAGAAGGATTCGCGGATGAAACGACAGCGCCCGGCCCAGCGCCACGCGCTGCGATTCTCCACCACTGAGACCTTGCGGCCGGCGGTCCAGAAGATGCTCGATCCGCAACAGAGGGGCCAACTCCGCGACGCGGTCCGCACTCTTGCGGGATTGGCCGCGGACTTCGAGGGCGAACGAGAGATGCTCGCGGACCGTCATCGTCGGGAACAGCGCGAGGTCTTGCGGGACGTAGCCGACGCCACGGTCGGCGGCCTTGAGGTGCGTCACTTCGCGATCGAGCAGGACGATGCGGCCGCTCCGAATCCGTCGCAGCCCGCAGATCGCCTCGACCAGCGTCGTCTTGCCGCTGCCGGTCTTGCCCATGAGAACGGCGTATCGTCCCGCCGGCACCGCGAACGACAGGTCCGCAAAGGCGAAGGCGCCGACGGCCACGCTCAGGTTTTCGACGCGGATCATCGTTGCACGGCCCGTTCCACTCCATACCAGCGCACCAGCAGCAGCACCACGACAGCGGCCAGCACCATCAGCATCGACACGGCGACGGCCCCTTCGAGGCTGCCGATATTCAGTTCGAGGAACACCGTAGTCGGCAGCACTTCGGTACGCAGGCGAGTAGCGCCGGCAAAGACGAGCACCGGCCCAAACTCACCCAGCGAGCGCGCCCAGGCCAGCGTCAACGCGGTGTAAATGCCTCGCCGGCCCTGCGGCAGCACGACCAGCCAGAACGCCTGGCTCCGCGAGCAGCCGAGAGTCAGGGCCACCTGCTCCTGACGCGGCGAGATCTGATCGAAGGTGACGCGCATGGTCCGCACGGCGAAGGCCGCCGCCACGGCGAACTGGGCCACGATCACGCCCGGTATCGAATAGGTCACTCGCAGCACCTGCTGGAACATCCGCCCCGGAGGAGTGGCGAACAGGATGAGCAGGCTCAGTCCGATCACCAGCGGCGGCAACACGATGGGAACGTCCAGTAGCACGTCGAGCAGGGTCTTGCCGCGAAACTCGAAACGCGACAGCAGATACCCCAGCGGCACCGCCACCCACACCGACAGAATGCTCGTGATGCTGCAAGAGATCAGGCTCAATTTGAGAGAGTAGCGAATTTGCGGATCGCGCAGCGCTTCCCAGAACGCCTCGCCTGAAGTGAAAGCGAGGTCGGCCAGCAACATGCCGGCGATCAGCACGACATAGACGCCTCCGAGAATCCCCAGGCCGAGGAAGAAGGGGATGTCGGAGCGCCCGCGCGGCAACTCGGCCGGCGACGGAGGGGGCACCGGCTCGGCCA
>JBBRIK010001385.1:0-1877 GCA_038221045.1 Gemmatales bacterium | reverse complement strand
CGCCGAGGCATCGCGCCGTTGAGGCTGATGACACCGGCGAACCGCTCGGGGAAACTCAGTCCCAGACGATACGCCAGCGTCGCGCCTTCGCAGAAGCCGGCCAGGTAGACGCGCTCGGAGTGGACGTGATAACAGCGCCGCGTCTGTTCGATGGCCCGCAGGACGTAGTCCTCGATGGGGGCATCGCCGTTGCCGTCCAGTCCCCAGCTATAGGAAGCCCGGCCATCGTGTTGCGGCCCAAGGCGTTCCGGCCCGCGCAGGCTGATGCAGATGTAATTGCGACGGCTCAGGTGCGGCGCGAAATGCGACACCTGCTCCTCGTCGTCGCCGTGTCCGTGGAAGAACACGAGCAGGGGGTAGGGATAGTTCGGCTCGTAACCGAACGGCAGAAAGGTGCGGATCGGCCTGGGTTGCTCCAGATGCACCTCGGAGGTGTAGAAGCCCTCGTTCGGCCGAAGGGTGCGCCAGGATAAATCGGGATGCGCCATGAATGAGTCCATTGCGAACTAAAGGATCGCTTATAGCGGTCGTGAGGGCTTTACCGCCCTCCCAAGCAGGTCATCGTCAGCGCAGCTAGCAAAATCTTTCCAGCAGACTCGCCAAGTTTACGATCGCACGCAAACAGTGTCAACATGCCCATGAACGCAACTACGGGAAATCAAGGCATTTTCAATTCCGCGCGTCAGACTGCAACGGTTAGGTCAAGTGGGATGAGCGCGGAGCGCGAAACGAGGCCTGCCTGTCGTTTCGCGCTCCGCCCTGTCACGAGAGGATCCCCTGTTTTTGCAGGTATTCGAGCAGCAGCACGGTTGCATCCTGCGGCGAGACGGACGTGGCGTCGATCGTCAGTTCGGGTTTGAGAGGCTCCTCGTAGGGGTCATCGATGCCGGTGAAGCCCTTGAGCTGGCCCGCCCGCGCCTTCTTGTAGAGGCCCTTGGGGTCGCGTTGTTCGCAGGTCGCGATGGGCGTATTGGCGTAAATCTCGATGAACGGCACCTTGCCGGCGACGTGCAGTTCGCGAACGACGTCGCGATCCTTGCGATAGGGGCTGATGAAGCTGGTCATCGTGATCAGACCGGCATCGGCGAACAGTTTGGACACCTCGCCGATGCGGCGAATGTTCTCTTCGCGGTCGGCGGCGCTGAAGCCGAGGTTCTTATTCAGGCCCTGACGGATGTTGTCGCCGTCGAGGACGTAGGCCAGCCGGCCCATCTGTACCAGAGCATGCTCCAGGGTGTAGGCGAACGTCGATTTGCCTGAGCCGGACAGCCCGGTGAACCACAAGGTGCAGCCCTTCTGCTTGAGAAGAGTCTCGCGCGCCTCACGGGTGACGTGTCCTTCGTGCCAGGTGACGTTGGTGGCCTTGATCTCGACGGCCATACTGGATTCTCCGTTTTACGGGGCCTTGTTATCTCCTCAATGATTTATGGGATGACTCCCGGTCCATCCAGGGGACGCCGACTCCGCCGGATGTCCCCTCGTTCCCACGCTCTGCGTGGGAACGTACTCTTCGACGCTCTGCGTCGTCTTACGAAGGGAGACGACGCAGAGCGTCGGAAGAGCCGTTCCCACGCAGAGCGTGGGAACGAGGGAGTTCGGGGGAGTGGGATGACTCCCGGTCCATCCTGGGGACGCTCACTCCGTCTTGCCGTCCTGGCACGAATCGATTAGAAGCAGTGCGCTTGCGTTTCGCGGTATGAACTCACTCTCAGCGGGAGAGACGCGGATGCCCATCCTGGACGTGACGGGACTGGAAAAATACTACGGACGCCGCAAGGTCGTCGATGGCGTCGGCTTCAGCGTCGAGCCGGGCGAAATCGTCGGCCTGCTCGGTCCCAACGGCGCCGGCAAGACGACCAGCTTCCGCATGGCCACCG
>JBBRIK010001384.1:0-1878 GCA_038221045.1 Gemmatales bacterium | reverse complement strand
TGTAGTGTTAAGGTGAATTCGCGAGCGCCTCCAGGTGGTGGGTTCAGGGAACGATTACATTCTTGATCGCGGCCGCCATCGCCCCCCAATCATCTCTTGCGGCCTCCACCTTGATAACGACAGCGGTGACGTCATCGATCTGGGGAACGCCTTCGGAGAAGCGGATTGCCGCGGCGCATACCCTCTCGGCGATTGTCTGAGCGCTCTCCTGGCGGATTTCGCGAAGGATCTCTATCGGGCGGCCCGTTCCGTACAACACGTCTTTCGGAGACATCGCCTCCAGGACCCCATCGGTGACGAAGAGAACGAGGTCCCCGGATTCCAGCGCGATTGCCGGCGGCGTGGGATAGCGTTCGTCCGGCAAGACGCCCAGCATCAAGCCCATCGAGGACAGTTCGGCCTTGATTCTCCCTGCGGGATCCAGAATGACTCCCGAAGGATGGCCCGCATTACTGTAGGTGAGCATCCGCGTGAGCGGATCGATCCGCGCGACAAGGAGCGTCACGAACCGGTCGTCGGCCGAACCCGCGCAAAGCAGACGATTGCTCGTGGACAGCATCGAGCCGAGGTCGATCTGCAATCCCGTCAGCGCCAGGGTGCGCAGAGCGGCGTGAACGGCCGCCGCCAGCAGGGCCGATCCGAAATCATGGCCGCTCACGTCCCCAATGGCGATGCAGAGGGACCCATCGCTCTGGGGAATGAAGTCGTAGAAGTCTCCCCCCGTGGCTTCAGCGAATAGCGCACAGCCGCCGAAGTCGAATTCGGCCAGGGCGGGCTTCGTGCGCGGCAACAGTCGCTGCTGAATCTGCCGCGCGAGCCGAAGCGATTCCGTAACCCGCCTGTGTTCCGTGACGTTCAACGCCACTCCGATGGTCCCCACAACGTGATTGCCCTGCCGCAACGGCTCGACCCGCACATGAAACGACTGATCGAGCCAGTCAATTTCGCACGAGGTTGATTCGCCCTCCAGGGCTCGCTTATGAGCGAGGATTGGCGGGAAGTCGGGGTCGCTGGTCTGGAAATAGTCCGCGAGCCTCCTGCCGACGACCTGGCCGGGTTCCAGACGCAGGTCGTGCAGGCCAGCGCCCACGGACGAGGTGAAACACAGTTCGCGATCGGTCGTCCACAGAATGGCGGGCAGTTGTCCGCACAGGATGCGGAGGTGATCGTCTCGCTGTTGCAGTTGCTCCCTTACCCGGGCGCGCTCGAGTCCATAGCGAATCGTCCGGGCGATGAGGGGACCATTGAGTTGCCCCTTGATCAGATAGTCCTGCGCTCCCCGCCGGATCGCTTCCAAACCCAGAGCGTCCTGCTGCAGGCCGGTCAGGATGACGACGGGAACGGTGGGGGCATGAGCGAGTACGCGATCAAGCGTATCGAGTCCTTGACTGTCCGGAAGAGAGAGATCGAGAAGGACGACGTCGATCCCTCCTCGGCTGAGCCGCGCAATCCCGGCCGCCAGCCGATCGGCGCAGGCCATATCGAACGACAGGGCGTCGCTTGCCGCGAGGTACTCTTGCACCAGTTCCGCGTCGGCGGGATTGTCCTCGATGAGCAGGACATGAATAGACTGGGCGTCCATGATTCTTCTCACTCGCTGTGCGGAGGCCGAAGCCCCAGCGCCAGCGTTCCTTGTTGCGCCGGACGACCGTCCGGACTCCGGCCGTGATTCAACTAGCCTCCTCCAGCGACGAGGCGATCGATGGTCTCGAGAAGTTCCCGAGTGCGAATCGGCTTGGAAACATAACCATCCATGCCCGCCGCCAGACACCGTTCGCGGTCGCCTTTCATGGCGTGTGCCGTCATCGCCACGATCGGGACTCGCATCCGGCCCTCACTTTCTTCACGGCGAATGGCCGCCGTCGCCTCCAGCCCGTC
>JBBRIK010001383.1:0-1885 GCA_038221045.1 Gemmatales bacterium | reverse complement strand
CTCAACGCGCTGATCACCAACCTGGCCGTGCATTACTCGCCCGACGAGCTGCAGTTCTATCTGATCGACTTCAAGAAGGGGGTCGAGTTCAAGGCGTATGCCGCCTGCCGCTTGCCGCATGCCCGCGTCATTGCGATTGAGAGCGAGCGGGAATTCGGCATGAGCGTATTGGAGCGGCTGGACCAGGAACTCAAGAGTCGCGGCGACCTGTTCCGCAAGCACGGCGTGCAGGACGTGAAGGGGTATCGCAACGCCAATCGCGAAGCCGTCATGCCGCGGATTCTGCTGGTGATCGACGAGTTTCAGGAGTTCTTCACGACGGACGACAAGATCTCGCACGACTCGGCCCTGCTGCTCGACCGGTTGGTCCGGCAAGGACGGGCGTTCGGCATTCATGTGCTGCTGGGATCGCAAACGCTGGCGGGGGCGTACTCGCTGGCCCGCAGCACGATCGGGCAGATGGCGGTGCGGATCGCCTTGCAGTGCAGCGAGGCCGACGCCCATTTGATCCTCAGCGAGGACAATACGGCCGCGCGCCTCCTCAGCCGCCCTGGCGAAGCGATCTATAACGACGCCAACGGCCTCTTCGAAGGAAACCATCCGTTTCAGGTCGTCTGGCTGTCGGACCAGCAGCGGGAAACGTACCTGCGGCGATTGGCCGAGATGGCGGAGGAGCGCCACATCGCGGTCGGCACGCCGACGGTCTTCGAGGGGAACGTCGCCGCCAACCCGGCCGATAACGACCTGTTGCGTGAAGTGCTGCAAGGCCCGCCGGCCAAGATGGTCCCGCTCGCTCCGCGGGCCTGGCTCGGGTCGGCGGTGGCAATCAAGGATCCCACGCATGCTCTCTTCCGCCGCCAAGGGGGGAACAACCTGCTTATCGTCGGCCAGCAGGAAGAGCTGTCGCTGGGGATTCTCGCAAGCTGTGCCATCAGCCTCGCGGGACAGTTGCCGCTGGTCGGCGCGCCGGCCAAGGAAAACGGCGAGAGACTCGCGAGCTTCTACATTCTCGATGGCACGCGGCCCGACTCGCCGGAGGCCGGCTTCTGGCAGAAACTCAACCGCGAATTGGCTCTGCGGGCGAAGGTCGTCACCCCGCGGGACGCGGCTAAGGCCATCGGCGAGATCGCCGAGGAAGTTGACCGACGGCTGGCGGCAGGGGACCAGAATGCGGAACCGGTTTTCGTGTTCATCGATAACCTCTCGCGGTTCCGCGAATTAAAGAAGGGGGACGATTTCAGCTTCAGCGACGACGCCTCGGGGGGGGCGGAAAAGCAACTGGCGACCATCCTGCGGGAAGGGCCGCCGCTGGGCGTTCACGCCCTGATCTGGTGCGACTAGTTCAGCAACGTCAACCGCTGGATCGATCGGCAATCGATGCGCGACCTGGAAATGCGGGTGCTCTTCCAGATGAGCGCCGCCGATTCGAGCAATCTCATGGATAGCCCCGCCGCCAGCCGGCTGGGAGCGCACCTGGCCATTTTCTTCAGCGAGGAGTTGGGCCAAGCCGAGAAGTTCCGCCCCTACGGCGTGCCCGGCGAGGAGTGGCTCGCGTGGGTGCAGGAGCGTCTGGCCGCTCGGCCTGCCAGCACGGAAAGTGTCGCCGGCGCCAGCGTGTTTCAGTCGTGAGAGGAGTGAGTAGTGGCGGCCACTCCCTTTCGCGACATTGACGAGCTGGATGACCGGCTGAGCGAACCGACGCCGGCGGTCGTGCAGATGCTTGGCCGCACGCGGGGAGATGTTTTGGTTCTCGGCGCCGGCGGCAAGATGGGCCTGTCGCTGGCTGCCATGCTGCGGCGCGGGCTCGATGCAGCCGGCTCTGCTGCGCGGGTCATTGCCGTCTCGCGCTTTTCAGCGGGCGACCAGGAGCGCCGCTTTCAAAGCC
>JBBRIK010001382.1:0-1891 GCA_038221045.1 Gemmatales bacterium | reverse complement strand
TTCGCATCAAGGTGGTGGAAAATCGCGAAAGGACTATTGTCAGAGAATCAGCCCAGCCTGGACAGAGTGAGCGCTCAGGGACATACTGGGGATGGGATACTCGGACACGCTCCTAGTTTCTGGAGAATAGCCTGTGCTGTCCGAACAGAACATCGAACCCGAACTGAGCTACGCCTACTTGCCGCGGTTGCGTCCAAGGCGGGCTTCGCCTGCGAATACACGACCCGGCACATGGACGCTGTCGCCGTCGATGCTATCGTGCGCGAGGAGGGGCGGTTCCTGGCATCGGACTCGGTCCTCGGATCATTCGAGGCACACTTACAATTGAAAGCGACGTACCAGCGGCTCAAGGAGATTGATGGCCGATGGTCGTTCAGTTTGCCAATCCACCAGTACAACCGGCTGCGTGACTCGCGAGTGTTGCTCCAACGAATCCTCGTTTTGCTCCAACTTCCGGCGAACCCCGAAGAGTGGCTTCGGCATTCTGAAGACGCACTGATCGCCAGGCAATGCGCCTACTGGGTCAGTCTTCGCGGCGGGCCAGCCAGCGACAACGATAAGGAACAGTCGGTATACATCCCGCGTTCCCAACTGCTCTCACCCGACAGTTTGACCGCCCTCATGACCCGGCTCTCCCGACGGGAGGTGATTCTTAATGCGCCGTGAACTGTTGCCTCTGGAACTGACCCGACAGGTCACTCCTCGCGCGCTGAAAGGATACGCCGCCGGCCTGGACTGGAAACTCGTCGAAGGTGTGAACGGCGACGTGGCCGTCTATCACCGCCCCGACGCGCGCGTTCATCAGGTAATCATCCCGGTCGATACGACTCTGTCGGATTACGATGAGGCCGTCGCCGAAGCCGTGTACAAATTGGCCGACTACGAACACCGCCCTGCCCGCGAAGTGCTGGAGCATCTGCTCTTGCCGCCTGCCGACTTGCTGGGTTTTCGCGAAGCCAGCCCGGACGCCGAGGCTGGGAGTTTGCCGTTCGAGCATGCGGTTCGCCCGATCAACGGGACGCGGAAACTGCTGCTGTCGGCCGCTCACAGTGTCCTTGTCCCCCTGGCGTATCATCCGCGTCTATCGCGAAGCGAGGCGGAAGAATTTGTCAACCGCTGCCGGCTTGGGCAAACCGCTCGCGGCAGTTTCATCGTGAACGTTGCCTGTCCGCTCGACGAGCAACTCACCTTCCCCGGAACCGAGGAGCCGTTTGCCCGCCGGGTGACGAGTCTCCTGCTGGACACGCTCGACGCCCTGGCCCGAGCCGCCGACGAGGGGGTGACGGACGACCTGATCGACCCCATGCGGCATCGCGGCGTCAGCGCGAACCTGTGTGAGTCGCTGCTGATGCTCCGTCCGAATGGCGACCGGGCGAGCTTGAGCGTGTCGGCGACATGGTCACGGATCCGCCTGCCGCCATCAAGCGTCAAGTCTCAGCGTGTGGAATTGCGACAGGAGGCGTTCGCGGTTGCCGAGGCGTTGGCCCCGCGCCTGCGCACCCTTCCCAAGCCCCGGAGTTCTCGATTCTACGGGTTCGTGGAAGCCCTGATGGGTCAATCGACCCAGGCCGATTCGCGCCCCTCGGGTGAAACGCGGTTCCGGCTGTTCGATCAGGACGAAGAACTCCTGGCGCGCGCGGACCTCAACGCCGCCGACCACGCGGTTGCCGGGGAAGCCTACCTCGCGGGGGAGCTCGTCAGTTTCCGAGGCGTCTTGCACCGGCTGCCTCGTCTGAACCGCATTGAGCAAGTCGCCAATTTCAAGCTGATTCGCCTGGATGAAGACGGGCTGCCGGAAGAAAGCAACAGTGAGGAAGCTAGCACCCATTGAGCAAGTTGCCCTTATGTCCCACACCATCGCCGTCACCGAATCCGTTGTCGAGGAAGCCGT
>JBBRIK010001381.1:0-1894 GCA_038221045.1 Gemmatales bacterium | reverse complement strand
GGTCGCGAATGTCTCGTTGTTCCTGTAGACGTCGTCGTCCGGCGGGCCGGCGATCGACCAGGTATACTTGCCGTTGGGCGAGCCGATGTAGTTCGTCACGCCGAAGAAGTAGGTCTGTCCCGCCGTGAGGGCAACGCTGACCCGGCTGTCGCGATTGGTGCTGCTGATGTCGTCGTTGTAGGCCAGCTGAGAGCCGGAGGCGTTGAAGACGCCGATGACAGTGTCCAGCACAGCGCCCTGATGCAGCGCCTGGAGAGTATAGGTGCCGGCATTGCGGGCGGTGAAACGATACCAGTCGATCTCGTTCTGCGTGATCGCTGCCGACCCGCTGGCAGCGCCCAGGGTGCTCAGGGTCGTCGCGGTGTAGTCCGTGGGGCCGGCGATGACGGCGGGCGGCAGGCCGCCCCAGGACGGAGTCAGGCGATCCTCCAGAAGTTCCACGCACAGGTTGGCCCTGTAGATCGGTCGAAGGGCCGTCTTACGTCTTGGAAGCCAATTGAAAAGCGGGTGAAGCATGGAGCGTCTCCTTGCCGCACGTCCGCGCGGCAGCGCTGTCTCAAACAGTACATGTCAAACGGGATCGGGTTCTGCGCGGAAAGACATTAACGCGAGAGGGTGCTTCCGCGCGCAAGATTCTCTGACAATACTACATGATCCGGATTTGAGAAGGAAACGGGCTGGGCAATTTTTTTCGGAATTGTCGATGATTCGGAGAGGGCAAAGAGGGGGACAGATGACCGAAGGTTCTTGCCGCTTGCGGCTTTGCATTCCGGAGACGTGCAAAGCCGCAAGCGGCAAAAAATTACTCTCCGCGCGGCACAATGTTGATCCGCAGCGGCTCGACCCACGTCTTGCGGTCACTGTTGTAATAGAGATACGCCCGGCTCGCGGGGCCGCTGTACTCGCCCGGCACCCGGCAGTTCAGGTCGATCGGCACCTCGATCTTCTGCCTGGGCGCCAGATCGCGCCAGTACAGAATCAGTTCCCGGCCACGAACCTCGAACGTGCTGATGAGCGGCCGCGAACCGTCCTTCGGCACGTCCTTGTAGCCCAGCAACTGCTTCATGTCTTCCGGCAGGTTCATGCCACCCGGCAGGCCGATAATTGCCACCGCCATGCCCTGGCCCTTGTCGCTGGCGTTCTCCAGTTTCACGGTTAGGCGGACGCTGTCGCTCTCCAGCGTTTTCGTCTTGCTCAGGGCCGTCGCCAGCTTCACGGTGCAGCCGGCGTCGCTGGGCGGCGTCAGCGTCTGATAGCTCCACGCCAGTGAATACGGGAACTGATTCTTGCCCGTCACGACAATGCGGATCGCGTTCTTGCCCGGCTGCAAACGATCCGCGAACTGGCCGGCGTCGAGGGACAGCACCTCGGAAGCTGTCGCCTTGAAGGCGGTCGTGCCGGCAATCTGGCCGTTGATGAAGAGCTTGAGTTCGCCATCTTCGCGCGGCCGTTTCGTCTGCTTCGTGTGAGCGATCAGCGCCTTGAGGGCGAGGATCGTCGATTGCGTGGAGCCGAAGGCACCGTAGCCGCCGCGCTGCTTGCCGATCCACTTGGCCCCGCGGTCGATGGCCGGAGCGAACTGGAGCGGATCGGCCTTGAGCCAGGCCAGCAGCGCCAGGGCCGTCGTCTCGATCTGCAGATCGCGGCCGCCGGAACCGGTGATACTCGTCTCCGCTCCCTCGACGACGCCATCGGGCTTCTGCGCCTCGAAGACCTTCTTGAGCAGCGGAATCGCCTGCGCCAGTTTGCCCCGGTTGACAAGGCTATTGGCGACGAGCGCGAGGAAGTACGGGTCCTTCGACGTCTTCGCCCGTTCGACGAGAGCGTCCATCTCGCGCTGTAGGTCCTCGGCCGGGCCGCTCTCGGTCATGGCCCAGACGATGTAGGCGTTGGT
>JBBRIK010001380.1:0-1896 GCA_038221045.1 Gemmatales bacterium | reverse complement strand
CTCCTCCCTCTGGAGGACGGCGAGACCCTGGCTGTGTCTCCCGAAGGTCATTACCGGGCGACGCCGCGCCTCGACCGGCAGGTGCTGTATGTAGTGGAGACGGACAAGGGACAGGACTTGCTCTCGCCTGAGAAGTTTGTCAAAAAATATGCCTGGACGAATGACCCGGAGAAAGTGCGGCTTCCTCCTCGATGATGACCTCGCCCTCCTGGCGGGCCGATTCTGAGGGAGCCACTGCCATGCAACCGCAAGGACGCCGCCATGATTGACGCCCCGCCGCTGGAGTGTCACATTCTCGATACGGGCTACTGTCTCGCCTCGGAACATCTCTTGATGCGAGGCGGCCGGCATCGCGAAGTCCACTGCCACTCCATCGTCGCCCTGCTGCGGCATCCCCGCCACGGCTGGTTCCTGTGGGACGCCGGCTACGCACCGCGTCTCCTCCGCGCGACCGATCGCTTTCCCTTCCGCCTCTATCGTTGGGTGACGCCGATGCGGCTGCGTCCCGAATTGGCCGTCGTCGCTCAGTTGTCGAAGTTCGGCATTCAGGCGAAGGACGTCCGCCGGGTCATCCTGTCGCACTTCCACGCGGACCACATCGCCGGCCTGCGCGACTTTCCTCTTGCCGAGATTATCACGACCCAAAGCGCCTTCGACGACGTCGCCGGCCGCAGCGGCTTTCGCGCCTTGCTCCGGGCGTTCGTCCCTGCTCTGCTCCCGGATGATTTCGCGCATCGCGCCCAGTTGTTGCCCGATTTCACCGGCCCTTTGCTGCCCGATCTCGGCCCCTGTCACGACCTCTTCGGCGATGGCTCCGCGTTGCTGGTTTCTCTGCCGGGACACGCACGCGGCCAGATGGGGCTGCTCGTGCAGACGACGCGGGGACCGCTGTTCTTCGTCGCCGACAGTTGCTGGCTCAGCGAGTCCGTCCGGCGAAACGCTCCGCCTCATCCCATCACCCATCTGTTCATCGACAGCGCCAGCGACATGAAGAATACGCTGTCTCACCTGCATCATCTCACCCAGATGAACCCGTCGCTCGCCCTGGTGCCGAGTCACTGTCCCGAGGCGTTCGCGCTGCGCGTGGGAGAGCCGTGACATGGAAATCGCCATCCTCGCGTTCGGCGGCTTCCTGCTGCTCGGTATGGCCTGGAAACATGCGATGATCGTCCGCTTCTTTCGGCGACCCTTGTCCCAGCCGCGAACACCTCCACGACTTATCAGCATCCTTCAGCCAATCGTCAGCGGCGATCCGACGCTGGCTCATTGTCTCGAACAGTCCCTGAAGTTGAAGTGTTCCTGGCCCATCGAACTGCTCTGGCTCCTCGATGAGGAGGACGAGGCGGCCCAACAATTGTGCCGCGATCTAATCGCGAGCCATCCCGGCCGCGACGTGCGTATCCTGCTCATGCCGCCCCCGCCGGACCGGCACAGCCCGAAGACGTTCAAGTTGGTCGAGGCGATAAAAGAGGCACGCGGCGACGTCTTTTGCGTACTCGACGACGACACGATGCTCCCCGAGGGCGGCCTCGAAATCAGCATCGCCGCCCTCGATGAGCCACACGCCGGCCTCGCGTTCGGGCTGCCCTACTACGTCAGTTTCGATAGCTTCTGGTCGAGCGTCGTCGCCGGCTTCGTGAACAGCCATAGCCTGATGACGTATGTCCCCTACACGGTCCTTCTCGACCCGATCACGATCAACGGCATGTTCTACGTCTGCAAACGCGAGGTCTACGAAGCGACGGGCGGCTTTGCGGGCGTCGTCGATATCCTGGCAGACGATTTCGCCGCCGCGAAGCATTTTCGCGCGCACGGCTATCGGCTCATCCAGACGCCGGTGAGGCATCCGATCAGCACGCACGTCAGCGGGCCGCGCGCCTATCTACGGCTGCTGCA
>JBBRIK010001379.1:0-1898 GCA_038221045.1 Gemmatales bacterium | reverse complement strand
CCCAGTGATAGGGCCATTCCTTGAGTTGAAATCCGAGACCGTCCAGTTCCTCGTCGAAAAAGCGCTGCGAATCGACGTTGGCGCAAAGCACCCAGCGTGCGTCTCCGTTACAGTAGATGCCCGGCAGGTCGCGCGAATCGAGGACGCCGCGTGCGGACGCTCCACTGCTCATCCAGGCGACGTTGTCCTGATCCAGAAGCAGGAGCCCATCGCAACCGGCCTCTTGCAGAAGGGCGGCGACATGTGTCATCTTGCCGTCGATGTCGGCGCGGCGATCTGAACCCGATTCCAGGGACAGGGTCTCCGAGGGTTCGGAACCGGGAGGAACCAGCGTCGTTTCCGATTGCGAACTCATGAGCCTCGTCCGACATAGAACGCACTACGCCATCGCCGCCGACAAACGGATCGATGACCATACCATGAATCATAATCGACGCGAAGGGAATTGTCGCTTTGAAGCGGCCTGGGCCGTCGCCCTGGCCGTCGTCCTGCTGTTTCCCTTCCTGATGGAGCCGTCCAGCCGGGGCGATGCACTTGTTCGCAACACGATCCGGCTGGCGCTGGCCTGCTATCTGCTGGCCGTCCTGCTCCTGCTGCGAAAGGCATCCCCGCTCCTGGTCCGCCGCGCCTGGTCGCTGGCCTGGCTGACCTATCTGATCCATGTCGCGCTGGCGTTCCATTACGTCCACAACTGGTCGCATGTCGAGGCGATGGAACATGTCCGCAGGGCGAGCGGAGTCGGCGAGGGACTGTATGTCTCGTACCTGTTCACATTGCTCTGGACGCTCGACGTCGGCTGGTGCTGGCTCTGGCCGGCTGCTCATACCCGCCGGCCTCAATGGATGCACTGGACCCTGCATGGCTTCATGCTCTTCATGGTCTTCAATGCGACTGTCATCTTCGAGATGGGAATCATTCGCTGGCCGGGAGTCGCTCTCTTCGAGGTCCTGGCACGGCAGGGAGTGTTCCGCTTGCTCGCGAAATCGACTACAACAGCGTAAACAGTCCCCCGGCAGGAGTATCTTCATGAAACGCAATGTGCTGGCCCTCACGGTCGTTCTGCTGGCGTGGTCCCCAACCTGGGGACAGACGCCGGAGTTGACGACGGTCCTCTATCTGCGGCATCGACAGACGGAAGAGGGTGGATTCGTCGCGGCCAAAGGCGAGAAGAAGGCCGCTCTGGGTCCGACCTCCTCCGCGATCCGCGCCCTGAAGTATTTCGGCGGCGAGGTGGCGGATAGCGAGGCGTGCGTCAAGTTCGTCGCTTCCTGTTTCGACAAGGAATCGGGAGGCTTTCGCCCTCGTCCCGACGAGGGCAAGCCGGACGTGTTCACGACGGCAGTCGGCCTCATGGCAGTCGTCGAACTGAAGATGCCGCTCAAGGAGTACGAGGAGCCGGCGATGAACTTCCTGGCCAAGAACGCGAAGACGTTCGAGGAAATTCGCATCGCGGCAGCGGGGCTGGAAGCCATCGGCAAACTGCCTCCGAAGGCCGCCGACTGGCGCACGATGCTCGGTGAGATGCGCGATGCGGACGGCACCTATGGTAAGGGAAGCGATCGGGCGCGGGCGACAGGAGGGGGCGTCGCGTGTCAACTGCGTCTGGGGGAGAAGGTAAAGGACGCGAAGCCGATCCTGACGCTGCTCAGCGCGAGCCAGCGGACCGACGGCGGTTTCGGCAAGGACGGCGCGAAGACGTCGGATCTGGAGACGAGCTATCGCATCACGCGGACATTCGTCATGCTCGGCGAACGGCCTGCCGCCGGGAAGTTGAAGGAATTTATCGAGCGCTGTCGCAATGACGATGGCGGTTACGGCGTCACGCCGGGCGCGGCCTCGACCGTGTCGGGGACGTATTACGCCGCCATTCTGACGCACTGGCTCGACAAGAAGAAGTG